>JADJXL010000003.1:300000-430194 GCA_016715885.1 Polyangiaceae bacterium | reverse complement strand
GCACGAACTGCGTCGATGGCGTTTGCTGCAACAATACGTGTACGACCACGTGTCGATCATGCAACGTTGCGGGCAGCGTCGGAACGTGCTCCGACGTCCCCAAGGGGACGGATGACGGGACGTGCACGGGGGCCAACGTTTCGTGTAATATCGGTGCCGACTGTGACGATGAGAATGGTCAATCGTGCACCGGCGGCAATTCGTGTTTGAGCGGCTTGTGCGCGGATGGTGTTTGTTGCAACTCAGCGTGCAACACGGCATGCAAGGCGTGCAATTTGACGGGCAGCGTTGGCACATGTGGCAATATCGCGTCCGGACAGCAGGATAACAATCCGACGAACATTTGCACCGGAATGAATCAGTGCGACGGCAATGGGGTTTGCAAGAAGGTTCCTGGTGCATCGTGTAGCGCTGGATCGGAATGCTTCAGCACATTCTGCGTCGATGGAGTCTGTTGCAGCTCGGCATGCGGCGCACCTTGCCAGGCTTGTACCATGGCGAAAACGGGTAGCGCAGATGGGATGTGCGCGAACGTCACGACGGGGACCGATCCGGACAATGATTGCGCAATGGATCCCGTGTCCACGTGTGACAGGACCGGATTCTGCGCAGCGGGTGCGTGCCAGAATTATGTGGCTGATACGCAATGTGCCGCCGCGTCGTGTTCCAATGGCATGCAATCGGCCGAGTCCAAATGCAATGGCACCGGAACGTGCGTCGCTGGAATGACGACCTCGTGCACGCCATATGTATGCGATGCAATGTCGTGCAAGACGTCCTGCGGGACCGATTCCGATTGCGTGTCCACGCATTACTGCAGCTCGATGCTGTGCACTCCCAAGTTGGCCGCCGGCCAGATGTGCACCACGGCAGACCAATGTGCGAGTGGTTTCTGCGTAGATGATCGTTGTTGCGCCGAGGCATGTACCGACGTTTGCAAAACGTGCGGCAACACAATGGGCGCATGCTCCAACATTCCACTCAATACCGATGATGACAATCCGGCGTGTACGGGCACGAATACCTGCAATGGCCTGGGCGCGTGTCTGCTGCAGAACGAGGAAATTTGTACGACGGATTCCGAATGCGCCAGCAACAATTGTAGCGGTCCTCCCGGAGCGGCGGTATGCAAACCCTGATGAACCACTCGCGCTCCGGAGTGGCTACGAACCGATTCCTCGACCAACCAATCCAACCATAGCGAGCGTCTCATGCGTCCCTTCATTTGCGCCCTTGTCCTCTGCGTCGGCACACCCCCGCTCTTTTGGTCCTCCACGTCCCATGCGCAGGCCGCCGACGTTGCCAGAAAACTCCTCGAAGAAGCCAAGCGACTCAAAGACGCAGGCAAGCTCCCCGAAGCCTGCCCGCTCCTCGACCGCGCCTACGAAATGGACGCCAAAGATGGCCTCCTCTTCGCCCGCGCCGATTGCCGCGACCAAGAACGCAAAATCGCCGCCGCAGTAAGCCTCTACGAAGCTTACCTGCGGTCGTATTCGCGCATGACCGGTGCCACGAAAAACTCGCACGCCGGCCGTGCTACCATCGCCGAAGCACGCCTCAACGAATTGCGACCCCTCGTGCCGATGATCAAGTTTGTCTGGGCCGAGCCACCGCCCCCCGAAACGAAAATCATCGTCGACGATATCGAATTTCGCGCGTCCACCCTCGACGTCAGGCTCCCGCTCGATCCAGGAACACACGAAATCGTGGTTCTTTTGCCAGGCGAACCCGAACGACGACGAACCATTACCCTTGCCGAAGGCGGATCGACCATCGTCGATCTCACCCCGCTCCCGCCCAAGTCTGCCGAATCGCCGAAGTCGAAGCAAGGAAAATCCAAATCACAAAACGGCACGACACCAAAACCGGTCGCTCCCAGCAAAGTCGATCCGTGGAAAGTCGGGGGTTTCATCGGAATAGGACTCGGAGCTGCAGGCATCATTGCCGGCTCGATCACGGGAAGCATGGCCATTGCCGAAAAACGAGTCGTCGATGCCAATTGCACCCCGGAACATCGGTGCAACCCGACGGGTCTCGCTGCTGCCGACCGATTTCAGACTGTCGGAAACGCCAGCACCGCGGCGTTCATTGCAGGCGGCGTCATTGCTGCCGTCGGCACCACGCTCGTCGTCATGGCGTATCGCCCCGCGGCCTCGTCACGTGCGAATGCGCAACTGCGCATGACGGTCTCACCATCCTATCTTGGTTTTGAAGGCGCTTTTTGATGGGCATGCGAATGCCGAGTTTCATCCACATTGCACAAAGCGCAGCCAATGCAGACGGCTGCATGGAGCTCGACCAACGTTACCCCTTCCTCTTCCCGCCCTTCGCAGGCTTCCCCGCCGCCGGCAGCATCTTCGCCAAAAACGCCCCCGTATACGATTCCTTCACCGCCGCGACCTCCTCCGGCGTTCCCGTCGCAATCACGCGCCCCCCGCGCGCTCCACCCTCGGGACCCAAATCCAATACGTAATCAGCCACCTTGATCACGTCCAGGTTGTGCTCGATCACCACCACCGTATTGCCCGCTTCCACGAGACGCGACAATACCGTCAATAGCCGCCGTATGTCCTCGAAATGCAACCCCGTCGTCGGTTCGTCGAGCACGTACAGCGTGCGCCCCGTCTGCGTCTTCCCCAGTTCCCGGCTCAACTTCACCCGCTGCGCTTCGCCCCCCGAAAGCGTCGTCGCTTGCTGCCCGATTTTCATGTACCCAAGACCCACGTCCACCAGCGTCGTCAAAATACGCTTCAATGCCGTGTGGTGCGAAAACATCGCCAAGCATTCTTCCACCGATGAATCGAGCACCTCGTTGATGTTTTTCCCCTTGTAACGCACGTCCAGCGTTTGCGCATTGTACCGTTTGCCCTTACAAACGTCACACACCACGTACACATCCGCCAAAAAGTGCATCTCCACTTTCACCATGCCGTCGCCATGACAGCTCTCACATCGCCCGCCCTTCACGTTGAAGCTGAACCGTCCCCCATCCCAGCCCCGCGCCCGCGCCTCCGGCAAAAGCGCAAAGATCTCGCGAATGTGATCGAATGCTTTCGTATATGTCCCCGGATTCGATCGAGGCGTCCGGCCAATCGGACGCTGATCAATCGCAATCACCTTGTCCAGCGCATCGAGCCCCTCGATTTTTGTATGTGCTCCCACCGCATCCGATGAATCATGCAATGCGCGACCGAGCGCCGGTAACAAAATGCCATTGATGAGCGAGCTTTTCCCTGCGCCGCTCACGCCCGTCACCGCCGTCAAAACCCCCAGCGGCAACTTTGCGTCGATGTTCTTCAAGTTGTGCTCGCGCGCCCCACGAATCGTAATGAAACCCGCTGGCTTGCGCCGAGTCGCCGGAATTTCAATCATCCGCCGCCCAGCCAAATAATCACCCGTCATGTTGCCTTTTTCATTCATCAAGGCTTCCGGTGATCCATCAAAAAGCACGCGTCCGCCCTCGTGCCCCGCCCCCGGACCAAAATCCACCACGTGATCCGCCGTCCGAATCGTCTCCTCGTCGTGCTCCACAACGACCACCGTATTGCCCAAATCCCGCAATCGCCGCAGCGTCGCAATCAGCATCTCGTTGTCCCGCTGATGCAGCCCAATGCTCGGTTCGTCGAGCACGTACATCACCCCGCTCAGCTCACTACCAAGCTGACTCGCAAGCCGAATGCGCTGCGCTTCTCCACCAGACAACGTCGGACCCGACCTGTCCAGCGTCAAATAGTCCAATCCCACGTTCATCAAAAATCCGAGACGCGCATCGATTTCCCGCTTCACTCCCTCCGTGATCCGAGCTCTCCCGCCTGCAAGCGCCAGCCCCTGCATGTGCGCCAAAGCCTCGGCAACGGTCATCGACGTCACGTCCGTAATGTTTTTCCCCGCAATGTAAACCGCCATCGATTCAGGACGCAGACGTTTTCCACCACAATTTTCGCAGGGCATTTCCCGGAAAAACTTGCGATAATTCTCCCGCGCCATCTCCGACGTCGTATCGCGAAAGCGCCGTTCGAGCCCCGGAATCACCCCCTCGAACTTCATCCCGAACGTTCCGTGACTCTCCGACCCTTCCTTGCCCCATTTCACCGATATCTTCTTTCCCTCCAGCCCGTACAAGATCAGCTCGCGCTTTTCCTTCGACAGCTTCCCGAACGGCACGTCCAAATCCGCGCCGGTCGCTTGAACCACCGCATCCGCAATGCGAAACGTCCATCCTTCCCCTCGACTCATCGCCGATGCCCACGGCGCAATCGCCCCTTCGCGTATCGACAATTTCGGATCGGGCACGATCGTGTCCGGGTCGACCTCCAATCGACTGCCGAGCCCATTGCACGCGGGGCACATACCCAAAGGATTGTTGAAGGAAAAACTCGCAGGCGATAGTTCTGGGTAACTCTTTCCGCAACAGAATCGCGCTTGACTGAACGTTCGCGGCGGCTGCCCCTCGACCTCCACCACCATTTCGCCTTTTCCTTCTCGTAGCGCAAGCTCCACGCTCTCCGCAATGCGCGGCCTGTCGTCTGCCCGAATCGCAATGCGATCCGCAATCAGCGAAATATCGTGCCAGAGCTTTTTATCGAGCCGCGGAACAGCATCGAGCTTCTCCGGTTTACCGTCCACGATGACCCGCGAAAAACCACGCGACGCAAGCTCCTCGAAGATCTCCTTGTGCTCGCCTTTGCGACGAACCACAATGGGCGCCACCAGCGTCGCACGCGTGCCCGACGGAAGCTCGAGCAACGTTTCGACGATTTCATCGACGCTTTGCGAAGCAACCGCCTTGCCACAATCGGTGCAGCGTTGTTCGCCCGCACGCGCATACAAAACGCGCAAATAGTCGTAAACTTCCGTAATGGTTCCGACCGTCGATCGCGGGTTCGTCGAAGCACTTTTTTGTTCGATGGCAACCGTTGGCGAAAGCCCCGAAACATGCTCGACCGCGGGCCTGTCGAGCTGCCCGAGAAATTGCCGCGCATACGCCGAAAGCGTCTCGACATAGCGCCTTTGCCCTTCGGCATACAGCGTGTCGAACGCCAAACTCGACTTTCCCGATCCGCTCGGACCCGTGAAAACCACCAGCTTTCGCTTGGGTATCTCGAGGTGTTCGATGCGAAGGTTGTGCTCGCGAGCCCCCTTCACCACGATGAAATCAGGCTCACGTGCTGCGGCAATCTCAGTCTTGATCTTTCGCATGGCGGGTTTTCCCTGGTCTAACTGAACGCGCGACCTTGTAGCACGCACTCCTACCTTCGTTCAACCGGGAAAATGTCCACGACGAACAAGTCGTGCGCGACCGACTGGGGCCGTTCCGACACTAATGCAATTCTATGTGTACCAGGACACGAATATTTCGTTAGAATGGCGGTCGTGCCCATCGTCTATGCGCTCTTGATTTTGGATGCGATCATCGTCGGGTACGTTACGGTGTTTTTCGTGCTGAACGCTCGGTTCGTCCTGACCAGTTTTCGGCGAATTCGGCACGAGCTCATTTCGGAGATCGCCCGGCCTGCATTGTCTTTCGAACAGGACGTGTTTTTGCCCCTCGTCTCGCTGCTCGTCCCTGCGTACAACGAGGAAGTGACCATCGTCGATAGTCTTCGATCGCAACTGCGATTGCGTTATCGCGCGTATGAAATCGTGATTTGCAACGACGGATCGAAGGACCGCACGGTCGAAGTGCTCCTCGGGGCGTTTCCTTTCGTTCCGGTTGCATACGAACCCATCGGGACCATTGGCACGGCCCATATTCGCGGCATGTGGGAATGCCGCAGCAAACTCCCGGCCAGCATCCGCCGCATGGTCCCATCGACAAAAAACGGCGGAAAAGCCGACGCGCTCAATGCCGCCGCCAACGTGGCCGAAGGTGCTTTCGTCACGAGCATGGACGCGGACAGTTTGCTCGTTCCGGACGCCCTTTTGCTCGCAGTACGAAAAGTCCTCGAAGCTCCGGGCGACATCGTTGCCGTCGGCGTGCAGGTCGGTTTGTCGAACGGATCAATCGTAAAAGATGGAAAAGTGGAGGAATTGCGCCTTCCCAAGAGTCTCATTGGAAAACTGCAAATCGTGGAATACATGCGTTCGTTCGGCAAGGGACGAACGGCGCTGTCCGAAGACAATGCAGTGCTCATTTGTCCGGCGTATTCGCGCTCATCAGGCGCACGGCGCTCTTTGAAGTCGGGGGTTTTGACCCGGCACGTTCGATCGAAATTGCATCGAATACTGTTCGGAAGGTGCCCACACGGTATGCGAGGACATGGAAATCGTCGTTCGTCTTCACCGCTGGCTCCTCGACAAGGGAATGCGCGGTCGAATCATTTGTCTACCTTTTGCCATTGCATGGACAGAAGCGCCGGAGAATTATCGCGACCTTGGTAAGCAGCGGGCTCGGTGGTATCGCGGATTGTGGGAGGTCATCGTGTATCATCGCGCCATCATGTTTCGACCTCAGTACCGCCAAATTGGACTCTTTGCCATGCCATATCAGCTCGTATTCGAAGCTCTCGCGCCTCCCATCGAATGCGTCGGCTACTTGCTCTTGATCCTCACCGCCATTTTCGGCGCCTTGTCGCCGGCAGCTTTGTTGTCATTTCTCGGATTGGCGATGGCCATGAATTTTTGTTTGTCGACATTGTCTATTTTGCTTTGCACATTTTCAGCGTCGAACATGCGCGGGGCGCACGAATCGGTGTCGCTCGTCGCGTACCCGCGGGCCAAGGACACGATCATCCTCGTGTTCGTGGGCCTTTTGTCGAATTTGGGATATCGTCAATATTTGGTGTTTTGGCAGCTTCGCGGGCTGTATGATTTTCTGAAGGGCAACAAGGGTTGGGACAAATTCGGGCGCAAGGGTTTTGCCGTGACGCCTGCGACATCGAATGCTTCATTGCCAGGGTGCGAAGTGAACGTCATCGCGTTCGTGCTCTATGTGGCGCTCGCAATCGTCGCGGTAGCTTTCGTACCGGGCGCTTTTGTCATCGGGCGAGAAGTCGTGCGAAGGCGGCGTGCAAAAAAAGCGCTCGAACGGCTCGTCTTGGCACGCAATGTCATTCACGAGCTGCGACATGTGCCGCCAAGACATTTGGCACGCGCGCTTTCTCGCACATTCGACATGCACACCGTGGAAGCGGCGCTCGAACAAGCCCTCGGGCAAGAGGCCGTATGTGCCGAGGTGTGTGAAAAATTGGGGCTACGTGAGGCTTGGGAACAAACCTTGCGCAATGCACGCTCGTGGAATGAACGCGCGCATGCCGCACGAATGCTTGGAAAATTGCGCGCGATTGCCGCGAGCAGATCGCTCGTCGAAGCGCTGGTCGATCCCGACGAAGATTCCACCGTGCGTTTTGCGGCTGGCGAAGCGATTGGTTCCATCATGGATGAAGCCGTCGTGCCGCATCTGTGCCAAGCGCTCGCGTCGAACGACGATCGAAGTGCACCCACCGTCGCCGAAGCGCTCGTTTCGTACGGTGAATTGGCCATTGGCCCGGTTCTCGAGCTCCTCGCGGACAACCAGCCCTCCGCGCGTACCTGGGCCGCGCGCGTCCTTGGGCGCATTGGTCATCCACGTGCGACGTTGCGCCTCATTTCGGCGCTCGCAGATGCCGACGCGACGACCCGCGCGGCCGCGGCGGAAGCTCTGGGACGCATTGGCGACGTGCGTGCTGCGCGCGCGCTTTGCTCGACGGCGCTCACCGATCCCGCACCTCCCGTCCGAGCATGTGCGGCCTATGCGCTCGCCAAAACGGGCGACAAAGACGCTGCCAAGTCCATCGTTTTCGCGCTGCGCGACCCCGACGCGGAAGTCCGCAGTCGCGCAGCCGAAGCCATTGCAGCGCTCGCTCCAACCGATTGGTCCGTCCTCGAACGAGCTCTCTTCGATCCGTGTGACCGAGTGCGCCGGAGCGCCGCATTGTCGCTCGATAGAATTGGCGCCGTCGCGGCATGGACACGAGCGCTCGGATCGCCCGTTCCCGAAGCGCGAAGTGCGGCTCGAGCGGCGCTTTGCGCGGTGGCCCAAGCGGGTTTGTCCGAGGCGATATCCGCTGCGGCGGCGAATGAAGTTCCCACCGTGCGTGCCGCTGTCGAAACGCTGCTGAACGATGTCCGCTCCGCCAAGCGTGAACCTTCGCCATCGATCGTATCGGCGCGGCGTTCCGCACGCATCAGCTCCAGGCTTCGTGCGCTGAAGGAGCTCGCCTCCGCGGGCACACCCGAAGCGACGGCTGCGCTTGCCGAAGTCGTCGTATCCGACCCATCGCCCCAAGCGCGTGCCTTGGCGGCTTCGTCGCTTTCGCGCTGCAAAGAACGTTGGCTCAGCACGCCGGCGCTTTCTCGCGCGCTCATGGATCCGGCCGCTGAGGTCGCGACCGAAGCTGCGCGGGCGCTCGGCGAATGGCATGGCGCGGAGAGTCGGCGCCTTTCGGATCTTCCGCCTGAAACGATGCGTCGCATATCGGATCTTCCGCCTGAAACGATGCGTCGCATATCGGATCTCCCGCCGGACACGATGCGCCGCATTTCCGAGCTTCCACCCGAGACGATGCGTCGCATATCGGACTTGCCTCCCGAGTCCAGGCGTTCCACGGGGCGCATGGATCAACGCGTGACGCTCGTTTGATTCGGCAACCTCGCAGCGATTCGAAAAGTGAATTTGTTCTGCCCCACATGCTCCTGGTGGTGCTAGAAGAGGCCTCGCAGCCATGGCCAAGAAAACGATTCTCACCGGCATCAAGTCATCCGGGCATCCGCACCTCGGCAACTACGTCGGCGCGATCAAGCCCGCCCTTCAGCTTGCCCAAAACCCCGAACACGATGCGCTTTACTTCATCGCGGACTACCACTCGCTCACCACCGTCCACGACAAGAAGACCATGCGTGACAGCACGCTCGAAGTCGCGGCAACGTGGCTTGCTTGCGGGCTCGATCCGTCGAAGGTCATATTCTTCCGGCAGTCCGACATCCCCGAGCTTTTCGAGCTCACCTGGGTGCTTTCGTGCTTCACCGGCAAGGGCCTCATGAATCGAGCTCACGCCTACAAGGCGATTGTCCAGAAAAACGAGGAAGCCGGTGTCGACGTCGACGCGGGCGTCAACATGGGGCTTTACAATTATCCCGTGCTCATGGCAGCCGACATTTTGATGTTCGGCACGCACCTCGTGCCCGTGGGCAAAGACCAGGCGCAGCACATCGAAATGACCGCCGACATGGCCGGCAGTTTCAATGCCGTCTACGGACCGATTCTCACGGTACCCGCGCCCTGGATCGACGACAAGATGTCCGTCATTCCGGGGCTCGATGGGCGCAAAATGAGCAAGAGTTACGACAACGTGATTCCTCTTTTCGGCGATCCGAAGAAGCTCCGAAAGCTCATCATGAAAATCGTCACGGATTCGACGCCGCCCGAAGTACCGAAGGATCCGCACACATCATCCATTTTTCTCCTTTACAGCGCATTTGCGTCACAAGAGCAAATCGACGCATTGGCGGATCGATATCGCAAAGGCATTGGCTGGGGCGAAGCAAAACAGGCACTTTACGAAGTGCTCGAGGCATTCCTTGCGGAGCCCAGGAAGATTTACGACGACCTGATGGCGCATCCAGAAGTCATCGAAAAGCACTTGGCAGAAGGGCGCGAGCGTGCACGGGCCATCTCCGTGCCGCTCATGCAGCGTATTCGCGAAGCGATTGGTATTGCGTGGTGATGTGCGGTATTTCGAGCGATGTCGCACGTCAAGATTTCGGGCGTGAGCAGATAAGGCACCCGTCACCTCTCACCAACAACTGCGCATCGAGGGAAAGGTCGCGCTTCCGCAGCGATCAGGCGCGCGACGCGGCGAGGCTAAGGCGTGTGCTCCCATCGAAATCGTTCGCGCTGTCGCCAAGCCGCTTGGGTTCGTCAATTTTTACGCGGCGTTCAGGAACATCGCGCGCGAGTGGATAGCCGAGCATCTCCGCGAAGTGGCCAAGATTGCGAAGATTGTTGCTTCCGCTTCGAGTGATCGGCAGTTGCGTAAGGCCTATGCCATGTTGGAGCATCTCCCGCCGCTTCCACGCCGGAGTGGCGGTGGCATGCCGGCGGCCGCACTCCTCACGCCGATGCTCGCCTGTCTCGACCAGCGCCGCCGGGCCCCCATCATCAACAGTCGAGCTGCAGTCCAGGAGAAGCTCCAAGTCCTCGGGCTCCGTTTCGCCACGGTGAGCGAGCAGTTCGATGGCTTCGTGAACCTCATCGGGCAGGTCGGAATTCGGGATGCGTTCGACCTCGACACGTCGGACATGGCCGTCGTCGTCGCTGCGCTCAAGGCGAAGCCTCGCTCGCAAGCAGAGCCGCGTCGAACGTCTGTAACCAGGGTTACGAGGACCCTTGACGAGCGCGACGATGCGGATGTCGAGTTCTTCCGCCAACCCGGCAGCGTCACGATGCCCCGCCTCCACCACACGATGACCAACGCCCTTCGTAGTTTCTGCGAGGCCCATGGCATGGCCGTCGAGCAGGGGTCCAAGCAAGAGTGCATGTTTGACGCGCTCATCCATGAGTACGACGGCGACCGACACCTGCTCGTCGAGGTAAAGACAGATAGCGAGCAGCCGACATGCCGCCTCGCGGTTGGGCAACTCTTCGATTACCGCCGGCAGATCGAAGATCGGGCCCGAACCGATCTCGCCGTGCTCTTCCCCGTGAAGCCCGGCGCGAGAGCGAAGGCGTTCTTCGAAGATGTGGGCGTTAGGCTGCTGTGGTTCAACAAGGATATGACTGCCGTTACGGGGCTCAACGAGGCCTGATCTCTGCCCTATCCCACGATCGCAGCTTGTGTGCGTGGACCTGCGCGATGCCGTCTGCGCCCCTTGGGTCACCGCCCAACAAGCCGCCGATGCCGACCGCGCGCTTCGCGCAGCGGGAGCCCAGGCTCAAGATCGGGCGAGCAACGACATGGCGCAAAAGTGTGGTCGAATGCAGAACTGCCACATGGTGAAATTGTCCTTGTACTAGCTGCTTCCTTCTATTGGGTGCACCCACGCACCTCGAAGCCAACGAATTTCATCTATCGCCCACCATGCGATTCATTCGTCAATGAGAATGTCACCTCAATCGATGCAAACCACCACCATGCGCCGACGAAAATCTCCTATCGCACAAGGAGTCCACTCCGTATCATCATGAGTTTTTCGTAGTGAGCAACGTTTCCGATCCATCGCCCTAGGAAAATGTTGCAGAGCACTACGAAAATTGTGTCGGGCGATCGGGACAGCGCTTCGGCCCATACGAACATTTCCCTGGCCCCGAGTCTCCGGGACCATCGATATGGAGCAATTGTGCTTCGGTACACAAAAATTTTTCGGTGCCAAGGACGTCGCTCCTTGGCCCATAGGAAAATTTCCTCGGCGCCGAGTCTCCGAGACCATCGACCGAGGAAACGATTGCCGACAGCGACAAAAATGGTGTCGTGACCTGGGAGATTTTTGTGGCGCGATGCACACCACACCGCGGAATCGAGCTTTTTCGAGTTGGCACGTACGGGGAACTTGCACTGCACTTCGCAAATGTGCGATGGTCGGAAAACTCTGGGCTTTCGCACAGAGAGAAAGGTCAACCATCGTGAGCGATCCCAAACATCCCAAGGTCGGTGATTTGATCATCGATGCGACGGGTATCCCGCTTTCCGATATCACGCCGGACCGTGTTCGTCAGTTGACGAAGGTGCGAGATGGGTACGAAACCGTCGTGACGCACGTGGTGCAACTCGCTGCGGCCGATGTGGAGCGTGCAGGACTGAATCCCGCGGAGATTCAGCGCTTGCAGGCGTTATCGGCTGAAGATGCGCATCTGGGGGAATTGCACGCGGCGGCGCAAAAGTTGACGGAATTGCTCTATGAGACGCGTCTCCAACGACGGCACGAAATCGCGACGCTGCTGGCCGAATTCGCGGCCCAAGCACGGCGTCGCGCGGACCGCGTGGAGAACAAGCACGAAGTGCTCGGGCCCGTGGCCACGTTGCTCGACTACCAGTATGGTCCGGCCAAACAGGCTGCAGCCACGAAAGAAGCAGCGCAAGGTGGCGGGAAGGATCCCGGCACGACGCCGTGAGCGATTGCGGCGTAAATCAAATCATTGCTGCGTGACGGCCTTTCGGGGCCGTCGCGGATCATGACCGCCGCAAAACGAGTTGCGACCTTTTAGCTGTGGCTACTCAGGGATCTCGGGCGAACCGGGCCACGTAATGCCCACCTTTTGAAGCATGTCCTGTGCGGCAAGCAACCGCTCGGGATCGGGCGGCGTGGGGAGCAGCGTCGCGAGCTCATCGGCGGTCAGTTGCGTAGGGCCGGCGAGGGCGCGCTCGGCCACCGCCTCGACGAGATCTCGGATGGGCTCGGCTCGATCGAGCATGGCCTGCGTCAGGACCGGCTCGTTTGGCTCCCGCGACGGGCGGTGGAGCGTCCCCCATGCAACCCGGCCCCACTCGGCCAGGCGGCGGGCGCCGGGAACCGTTCGATCGTCGCGGTCGAAGAGCGTGCCCCCGAGGCGTTCGCCGTCGCGTAGCCAAAAACCAATGCTCGCCAGCTTCTCCCCGTACACCGGCCCAGATACGAGCATGCTTGTGGCAAGCTCCAACGCAGCTTCGAGATCCGCGGGAAGGTCGGGTACGGTCGCGCGTACGTCGTCCGGACCACCTTTCACCGCGTCGATGGCGAGGCCGAGGTGCTCGATGGGACCATACCCGAGTTGGTATGCGAGGCCCACGATGCCGGCTTCGTTCCACGCGATGACCTCATAGTCTCCGGTGCCGTCGCTAGTGTAGAAGGCACCTCGCTGAAGATCGCCTTTCCACCGTGGGATGATGCAGGCGGTGAACGGATAGCGCCGGAGCGGGTCTAGCTGCGCGAGGACCGCTTCCACATAGGCGCGCTTGGCAGCGCGGACGATGGCATCGCGGTCGAAACCGAGATATCCGAGCCGCGACAATCCGCAGCGCACTGTCTTGGGCGGGCGCGTAAAGGGGTTGGGGCCTTTGGGCCGCGGCGGCGGGTCTGGGATCTTGGGCGAACCGGGCCAGGTGATGCCGACCTTTTCCAGCATGCGTTGAGTGCCGAGCACACGCTTGAGGGGGGGCATGGAGAGCGGGTAAAGCATCGCCTCGAGCTCCTCGGCGGTGAGTTCCGTGGGGCCTTTCAGCCTTCGATCGACCACTGCGTCCATAAACGCGTGGATGGGGGCCTCGACGCGGTCGCGCTCTGCCAAGGTCGCCCTGGTGTCTGGATGAGAACGACGATAAATCTGGGGCAGGAGCCTGCCACGTCGAAGCAAGCCCCACATGACGAGTCGATCGGCGCCTGCAGATGTCGGGTCGGTAAAGAGCGTGCCGCCAATACGATCGCCATCGAGCCAGAAGCCCACACCCGCCAGCTTCTCCGCATTGCGTCCCTTCCCGAGCATGCCAGCGGCCATCGAGAACGCGGGTTCCAGCCTGGCAGGAAGGCCGGTCACCGCCGCGCGCACGTCCTCCGGGCCGCCGGTCACGTCGTCCTCCGCGAGGCCGAGCTGCTCGATCGGGCCAAAGCCGAGCTCATATGCGAGTCCGACGACGCCCTCCTCGGTCCACGCAACGACTTCGTGGTTTCCATCCGACCCGCTAAAGAAGGCGCCCCGCTCGAGGTCGCCGCTCCATTCCGGATCGTCACTGGCCGGGAACGACAAGGGCAGGCTTCGGTGGGTGGAGTGCTTGACGATGGCTTCAAGGTATGCTCGCAACGCAGCGCGCACGATGGCATTGCGGTCGAAGACGAGGCTGCCGTACCGATGCTCCCGCTCGATCATTGGGTCGCGTTACCGCGGGTTGGTCAGAGCGTCAACGAGGTTCTGACCAACGTGTACTCACGTGGATCACGGGGAGTACGCTGGCACTTTGTGGAGTATCTTCACCTCGTCCTCCGGCGGATCGTCGTTCGAGAGACACTTGTTGAGCTTCTGCGAAATGACGGCTGCGTTTTTATACGAGTTCGTGCCCCAAGGGCAGCAGCGTTTGTCCTTCCTGGGCACGACGTGGTGCACATTGGGCTTCGTTCCGACAGGATCAAACGGATCTTCGAGAAAGTCCGGCTCGGTGCATATCTCGGGGCTGCCCTTCTTACAATCACAAGGGAACTTGAAGCCCGCAAGATCGGACTTGATCGTGCCGCCGTTCTTTTTTCGGTTGACAGCGAGAACCCAGTCTCTTTGCTCAAGGACACCCCCATCGCCGTCGGGGATCCCGCTGTTGGCGTCGAACAGATTGCCTGGAGCGACACCTGCCGGATCGACCAAATTCCGGTACGGCCCGTTCACCTCCGTCGGGACGCCATCGACCACGACGAGCGGTGTTTGTCGCGGCGCATTCGCGAACCTGATGAAGATCTCGTGCGCGACATCCGGACCCACCTGGAGCCGGAAGTCGTCAGAGCCGGGGATCGGTTGACATTCGTAACTCTTGTCGTACGGCGCAGCTCCAAATAGGTCGGCGATCTGTTTGGCATCATTACACGCTTTGGTCTTCAGCTCCTTCTCCTGATAGAAGCAATTGAACGTATCGTTCACGGACATGTAGCAAGGCGAGCCAAACGCCGCGATGTACTTCGCGCGTAGCGCAAGATCGTCTTTCGGATTTCCTGAGGAGCGGGATGTACCAACGCATGCACGGATCTTCAATGTCGTCAGGACATTCCTCCGGCGTCTCCGTTGATGTGTCGGGCAGCGTAACGCGCGGAGGTAGCTGCGTGCCGGCATCACACGCTCCCGTCATCCATGCCCCACCAAAGCCCAATACCAGCGCGCCCAGCATCGCCGAGCGGCGTCTCGTCATTGCTTGCATGGAGTACGGAATCGCACGTTGCGCGGCTGGGCTACAAGGGAAAACGCGGTTCTTTGCTTCATTCGCAGAATCGAAGCGCTACGCACTGAACGGTTCGTTCACTTCGGTGGAGGGATCGACGATTCGACCCCGAGGAAAACATCGTCGACCGCGAAATCATTGCCCGATGCTTGGGTATTCGCATTGACGAGCCTCAGGGTGACGGACGTTGCGCCACCCGAATTCCACGTCGTGCTCAGCCCCTCCCAAACGCCGAGTTGTGATGAAGTTCGGGTTCCGAGCAGCTCGTCGTTCGCGTAAAACGACAGCTCCGACGGGCCCACGGGGTTGATACCATCCCCGTAAGGTGGCGGGCAACAAGCATTCATCACCCAGGCCTCGAAGAAATACTTGGTTCCGGATTTACGGCAATCGGCCCGGAGTACCACACGCGATCGGGCGTCGCCTTCCCATTACCGATGAACATCAACCCGTCCCCGGTCGTGTGATCGCCAATCATCAGCAGATTGCTATTGAATGCCTGCGGATTCGTTCCGACCGTGTATTCGCCTTCCACCGTGTTGATATCGGCGTAGCTATAATCGGAGGAAAATTGCGTATTGCCCGCCGAGAAGTCACCGTTGGGCACGAGGTTTGGCACGGGCGGTTTCGATCCATCCTCGGGCCCGGCGTCGTCGGGGCCAAATCCGCCGTCGAAGAGATCTCCACTCCGAAGAACTGCTGCTCGTTTGCATTGCGCCGCCCGAACCAGACCCCGTGCCACCGCTGCCTCCAGCACCGACGTTGATCGAGGGTGCCGGTGAGCACCCGAAGAAAAAACGCTGCAGCGACCAGGGCGGGCTTGCTCCTGTTGCATGCAGTCGCAAAACGTCAACGGAAAGACCAAGGAACGTTGAAAGCTGCTCATGAAGTCGACCTCACGACCGACCATGAAAAGCGATGACACGGCCAATGTCAAGTGCGTCAATGAGCGCACGCTTCAAAGAACGACGGCACCCATTCCGCTCAAAATGGCCCGCTCTCTTCAGCCAGCACCGTCACGACAGGCTCGTTTTCGACGAGCTTGCGCACCGAATCCATTCGACGGTCACGGTACCAATCCCCGAATCGAGGTTGCACGCCGGGATTCCAATCAGCACGGGGTCGGTGAGCGCTTTGGAAAACGTAATTTCGGTCCCGTTCTCCTGCCAATTGAACCCGTCTGCCGAATAAAATGCACGCGATCGATTGCCCATGCGCGTCACCCGCGCATATTCCGGCGTCGGGTTCGTTCCAGCGATGGCCACTTCAGCCGTGCTCGCGTTGTCCTCGAGACGATAGGAATTGGTTCGAGCTGATGCGCTGAAAACAGGCGACATGATGCGATTGCGCGATTTGGCACCCGTACTTTGCCGAATCATCAGACCCCCCATCTTGCTCCAATCATCCAAAGCGCCTCCCATGGACGTCACGTACGTATCGGCCTCGAAATCGCCACTCACGTCGTGATGCAAAAACACGAAGCTGTCCGACGAGGCCCAAATCGCCCGACGACACGGAAAGCGTCAGCGCAGACCCTGCTTCCGCGGCCGCTCCTTTGGCGCCACCAATGAGCGACAGCGTAAAGCCACCACTGTCCACCACGCCGTCGTCGAAGTCGTTCCAAATGAGGTACACTCGATTCCCATCCGCAGGAGGTTTTGCAGCGGTCGGATCGCCGTAATAAATCCAATAGGATTGGTCGACGGCCGAAGCCTCGATGGGAGCCGTCGTGCGGAACCACAAGCGTGTTGACGTGCCGTTCCACGACGATACCGGATCCAGCACTCGGTCGAGCTCCGTCAGCATACCCCCGTCGTCGCGGAAGATACGCACGTCGTTGCCCGTCAGCAGCGACTTGGATTGCCCCGTGAGCGACCAGTGGTCGAGCGGGACGACGATGGAGTAATCGCTGGGAATCGCCGACGCTTGCGCCTGAATGTGGAGACGCCGTCGATACGCGTAAGGAATGACCGGCATCGACCCGCCGCCTCCGCCGCTGCTCGACGCGGTGTCATTCATTCCGCCGCTTCCGCCTGCGCCTCCGGTCGATGCGCTGCTGGACGTGTCGCCTCCCGCAGCTCCGCCCGAGCCTGTGGTGGAGGCGCCGAAGAGACTGACGGGTGCAGTACCCATCGAATCGAGTGAGCATGCAGGGCTCAGGAGGCTCACGCCCGTGAGCAGAAACAAAGCGGCCGAAATGGGCGATGTAAACAAGCCGTGGAGGCGTTTGGAGGGCGCAATCATTGGAATGAGCGTGATGATACATGCAAACGGCGCGCGTGTCATCCCTCGCTTGTGGTCTTTTCCGACATTGTGCGTCGGTGATGTGTGATTAACAAAACAGTATGCTGGCTGTCACGTATCAGTGCCGCACCACGATCCCAAGCTCGAACGTATGTTGCACTTGACGCGCGCCGCCCTTTGGACCTCGCAATGCAAGTCCGTACAGCGGTTCAATGGAGAAATAACCCTACGGGCGTCATTCGCACACCCACGTAAAATGAATCATTCACAAGATCCAGGAGCTGAAACACGGCCGGCAATCGTTCGGCTTCCGCTCCGTGGGCATATCCCCCTCGCACATCGAGCCACGGCAAAACCGTTCGCCCCACGGATACCCCAACCGCATGGATCCATCGGCTCGACGCTTCGTCCTCGCGGTCCCGCAAGCGCACGTGCGTCAGCCAATACGTCGCATCGATTCGCAATTCGCCACGCAATGTCAGCCCGATCGATGGGCTCGCTCCATGCGTTTCGACGGCATCCGCAAAACGGCGAAACGTATATGCAAGACTGCTCGAAAGCCACGGGCGGAAGGGCAGGGTGACCTGACTACGAACGCGCACGACGGGCACTGCATTGGCCGGCGCGCCGAATGCGGCTTCTGCTCCGAACGACAATCCCGGCGCAAATGTCAAATGGGCGCCTCCGCCGTACGTTGCGCCATAGGCCCAGTCACCTGACAGCGACATGGGCCGGCCGCCTTGCTCCGTATCGAACGAAAGTCGCAATCGATGGATCGACTGCGACAAACTCACGTCCACTTGCCCGAGCGCTGGCGAGCCGTTCCTAAAGACGAGCCCCCGTGTCGTCACTCGCGCCGAACGCGTGTACATGCGATACCGCAATGCCCGAATGTCGGCGTCGTTCGGCGCGAGTCGTTCCGCTTTTTCAATGAGCGTGCGAGCTTTCGTGACGTTGCCGTCGGCATGCAAAAGCCGCGCGCGCAATGCCAAAAGGCCCGGTGTGCCCTGATTTGGCGCCTCGTCCAAGAGCCGCTCCGCATCGTTCCACCGATGGTCCCACACGAGCACGTTGAAAAGCCCCGCTCGCACGTCGTCGTCGCTCGGATGCCGCGCCAATACGTCACGATGAAGCTCTTCGGCGCGGTCGTACTCGCCACTCCACGCATGCACCCGCCCAAGGCCCGCTCGCGCTTCGTCATCGCGTGCGTTTCGCCCGAGCAGCTCCCCGTAGATGCGCCGCGATTCGTCGAAATCACCGTCCAGCGCAGCTTGCCGAGCATCCTGCAACGCCGCTTCACGATGGACGCTGCCCGGGGCCGCCGCGGATCGTGCTTTGGCCGTGCAGGACGCATTCAGCGCGAGCAGGCTTGCCAGCACGAAGGCCGCGTCTATGCGACGGCCCCGGCACCAAGCCGGCGAGCGCTGGCAACGCACGCTCCGAGCGTCGCATGAGGGCAGGGCAAACGCACATCACGAGCACGAAACGGAGGCGGCATGTCCGAGGCGTGCGGAGAACGGACATGACCACCCCCCAAAAAATCCCTCTTCCGTCTCGGTCGTTGCGCGATACCATCATCTCCACATCGTGGAACACGCCCATCACTTCTTGACCAGGCTCGATCGACTCTCGATCCCTCACGTCGAGCTCGCGCTGTCGCTTTACCGCGATCACGAGCTCATGAAGTACATCCTCGATTCGGCCAAAGTCCCCGAGGGAGTCGAGCGCATCGCGCTCTCTCTTGCCGATCCCAATCGAGGTCCCTTTCTCGTCGTCACGCGTAGCGGCAAGTTCGTCACCTGCCTTGGCGAAGGCATGCGCAAGGGCGCGCTTCCCGTCATCACCCGCGAGAAGCTCGATGGCATTGCCACCAGGGTCGAGGTCTTACGAGGGCGCATGGAGGTCGCTCGGAAGGTCACCGGCGAACGAGGTGGCGTGGGCAAGCTCTTTCGCCGTCTGCATGATGCCGGGCCGCGGCTATCGCGCGAGGAGTTTACTGCTGCCGCAGCCTGGCAACCCATGCTCATCACGGACTTCATACGCTGGATGATCGATACCGCCGACGACGTCAAAAAGGCGCGCGTCATCCTTTACGGCAGCTTCGGCGATCGGACAAACTCAATCCAAAGTTCGAGGATGCGGCTCGCAGCTATTACAACAGCGTGTGGTTCATCGGCCACATGGCGGCGCTCGGGGCGCTCGACGGCAGGCTGGCGTTCGAGGATTGGCCGGAGAAGGCTCTTCAAGAAATGCACAAGATGCCGTATGCGTGGTCGGCCGTGCGGCAAGGAATGATTGGCCCGGCGCTGCGAGGTATTTGGGGCGCAGGGCGAATGGGCGAGATGCTCCTGCAAACTTACAAAAGGCTTCATGGTGAGGCGACGACGCTCTTTCGAGTCGTCGAAGCGACGTTTTCTTTGGCGGCCATTGGATTGCGCCATTCGCGGCTCGCGGCAGAGGCGGAGAAGACGCTCATTTCACCGCTGCCTCGCTCGGTTGGCGGCGAGATGTATCAAAAGATCCTCGACCATATCGCGAAGGAGGTATCTTTGACGTTCCGGGTGACGCGCGAGGAGCCTGACTTCATGGATCCGGTGCATTTGAAGGTCGGCGGGAAGCTCGCGGTGCAATTGGCCGCGTGCGCAAAGCCAGGGTCACGATTCAAGTTCACGAACGAAGACGACGTGCTGGTGGATCTCGCATATGCATTGCCGTGCAACATCGCGCATGAATTCGCCGGCGAGTGGAAGAATTTCCAACTCATGACCGTCGTTTTGCCCTGGCTTGCGACCGCCGAGGCCGAGCAGCTCTATCTGCCCGCCGAATATCTCTCTGAAGTGCAATACGCGTACGAAATCGACGACGTCATGCCGCTGCTCCGCGCGTTTCGCGACATCGAGGCGCATGCGCCCGGTCCGACGCGATCGACGCCCAAAGGATCGGCTCGCAATGCGCCTTGTCCATGCGGGAGCGGGGTCAAGTACAAGCGTTGTTGCGCGCTGAAGACGGCGGCTGTCGAAAAGGACGAGGACGACGACGAGGAGCCGTGTGCCGCACTCGCCGCGGAGTCGCCAAAAGAAACGATGGATGGGGCGTGAGCGGCTGAACGAAAGCGTTTCGCGGATTCACTCAGCCGTTCTTCTCACCAAGATCGCCACATCACCGCTCTGCATCGGCGTTCTCCTCACCAGGATCGCCACATCACCGCTCCGCATAGGCGTTCTTGCCAGCAAGATCGCCACATCACCTCTCTGCATCGGCGTTCTTGCCAGCAAGATCGCCACATCACCTCTCTGCATAGGCGTTCTTGCCAGCAAGATCGCCACATCACCTCTCTGCATAGGCGTTCCTCTCCCAGAAAACGGCTTCTCGGACGTCTGCAAGGTCGATTTTTCTTCCAAGATCGCCATTGCGGAACGGATCTTGCCCAAGATGTTCGGCTCACATGCGGTGGAAACCTGCGTCACGAGCGTACGATATCGCACGTCACGGCAGCCGAAGCATACAGCTTGCAGGGTAACCGTCGATACCGCCCGTCGAATAAGGCGACGGCTCGCCATTACGATGCTCGGAGATGAACTTGCTCACCATTGCCGGCGTCACCTCGGGGTGCGGCGTGTGGCCCTGCATGTGAGCGCAATCGACGACGATTCGGCCATGCGCCTTCAGGAACGGAAATGCCGCCTGCGCCGCGTCCTCCAGGTTCATGATGTTGAGCACCGTCACGTCCTTCGGCCCCCCATGCGTGAGCAGCACCGTGCCTCCATCGGCCGAATCGAGCGCCGGCCAATTCCAATCGACATTGAAGAGTTTCACGAGGTCCTCCTGCGCCGGGTCGTTGAACCAAGCGCCCGATACGGCAACGATTGCACTGAGAAGCCCCGGATGACGCGAATGCAATAAGCTGGTCATGACCGAACCCGCAGAAAACCCATACGAATATATCCGCTTGGGGTCGATGTCGAATTGCTCGTGAAAACAACCCACCATTGCCTCGAAAAACGCGATGTCCACATTCGTGTCGGCAGGCGTGCCCTTGGCAAGGTCCCAATCGAGTCCAATCGGCGGTGGCAAACCCGTATCGTCCGGCGTGACGACGACGACGGGCAATGCTGGATTGGCATCGGGATCGAGCGCCGAGGCTTCGCGGAAATCCGCCGCAGGTTGGCCATACCCATGCCACGAAAAGAGAAGACCCAGCGATTGCGACGGGTCCGCAGGAAAATCAGCATAAAACACGCGCTCGGCATCCCCCACCGTGAGAGTATTCTTGCCAGGAACGATCGTTCCGCCAGGACACGTAAACGTAATGACCGGGCCACCTCCGCCGCTCCCGCCTCCACCACCTCCGCCAGCGCCGCCAGCGCCGGAACTGCTGCCCGTCGTGCCGCCTGAGCTCGACGTCGTGCCCTCATTCGTGTTCGGCTCGCCACCGCCACAACCTGCAAGCATCAGCGCAGCCAGGCTCACGATTGCGCCGTTCACAAAGAGCCATCGATCCCACAGTGAACGCTTCGCCATGTCATCCCTCCTCAATGAAGTCTCTCATGGTATACACGCAGTATACCTTGCTGCCAACAAGCTTCTTCGTGCAGCAAAACCAAGCCGGAATCGCCCGGCCTCGAAGGCACCATGGCCATGACGAAAGCACGCATTTCACCCGGCGGATTCTTCGACCTCGGGCCCATCAACTGGATCCTGTGCAGGCTCATTTCGCTGGGCGCAGGCGCCAAGGACGCGCATCTCTTCAGCACGCTCGCGCGCCAGCGTTCGTTGTTCCGCGGCTGGCTATCGTTCGCTTCGCGCATGATGCCCGGCGGCACCATCTCGCGACACGAAACCGAGCTCGTGATCCTACGCGTCGCGCACGTGCGACAGTGTCAGTACGAGCTGGATCATCACGTGCGGATCGGACGGCGCGTCGGCGTGACCGACGATGTGCTCGAGCGCATTTTCGCGGGGCCGGAGGCGCATGGGTGGAGCGATCGGCACCGCGCGCTCTTGGCTGCAGTCGACTCGCTGCTGACGACGAAGAACATCGACGACGCGGGCTGGGACGCGCTTCGCCGGCACTACGACGAGGCGCAGAGCGTCGAGCTGTGTTTGCTCGTGGGGCATTACGACATGTTGGCCATGACGATCGCTACGTTGCGCATCGCGCGCGATTTCTGACGCGTTCACTCGCCCGGCGGCATCGCCGTCACGCCGGGGCCATCGCCCGCAAGCGTCGCGGTGGCGATGCGCATCATCACGCGTTTGATGCGCGCAACACCCGCATGCGTCACGTGTCGACCCTCGTTTCCCTCTTCCAGCATGACGCGTGTGACGCCTTCGAGCGCCAGGACGAGCGCGCGGACGAGCAGCGGATCGACGCTTCTGCCGGCTTGCGCGTTGACGGCTGTCGCGAGCAGCGAGACGAGCATGTCGTGGACTTGCATGCGCCGCGTATGGAGCGCCGATTCGCGACGTTGCGCTTCACCTCCGAGGACGAACACGAGGCGTCCGAAGTCGCGAGCGCTTTGCAGATGCGCGTCGATGCATCGTTCGACTTGGCGCAGGGGGTCTTTTTCTTCGCTGACGGCGAGCCTGCATGCGTCGAGTAACCTATCGGTGCCCAGCCGATAAAGGACCGCAGCGACCTCTTCTTTGCTTCCGTAGAGCCGGTAAAACGTGCGTCTCGAGACGCCGGCGGCTTCGAGGACGTGTTCGACCGAAGCGGCGCGCACGCCGTGCACCGCAAAGACGCTCGCGGCACCCTGAAGGATCATGGCGCGCGCACTGGCCTCGCCGAGCTGAATGCCGGAGGAGCCATGAGGACGAGCTGCGGTCTTGGCGGACTTTGAAGCACGCATCGGCGCGGAGTATGCAGCGCGCCATGGCGCTTGATCAAAGGTATACATGTAATATACCATCGATCGAGGTGCCATGGCGATACAGAGTTTGAGAAACAAGAAGTGCTTCATCACGGGTGCGGCGAGCGGCATTGGTCGCGCGACGGCGATGGCTGCGGCCAGCGAGGGGGCCGAGCTATTTTTGACGGACGTGAATCAGGAGAAGCTCGAGGACACGGTTCGGCGCATTCGCGAGGCTGGTGGAGCGGTTACGATGTACCGGGCATTCGACATCGCGGACTTCGAGGCGGTGAGGTCATTTGCGAAGGATATCCACGCGTCGAGCCTATCGATGGATGTCGTGATGAACATTGCGGGGATATCGGTTTGGGGGACGGTCGAGAACATGACGCATCAGCATTGGAAGAAGATCGTGGATGTGAACTTGATGGGTCCGATCCACGTCATTGAATGCTTCGTGCCGGAGATGATTCGTGCTGGGCGGGGTGGGCACGTGGTGAATGTGTCATCCGCGGCGGGTTTATTCGGGCTGCCGTGGCATGGAGCGTACAGCGCGAGCAAGTTTGGTCTGCGAGGGATGTCGGAGGTATTGCGGTTCGATTTGGAGCGGCACGGGATTGGGGTCAGCCTGGTATGTCCGGGCGCGGTGGATACGCCGCTCGTGGGGACGGTGGAGATCTTGGGGTCGATCGCAATCGCCCGGAGCTCGAGAAAATGACGGCGCATTTCCGCAAGCATGCGGCGACGCCTGAAAAAGCAGCGAAGGCGATCCTCGATGGAGTGCGCAAGGGTGACTATTGGGTATTCACGTCGCACGACATTCGTATTGGTTTCTGGTTTCAGCAGAAGCTCGGGTTTTTGTACGAGCTGGTGATGCGAAAGATGAACGCTCACCTGCACCGCGTTGCGATGGGCGCGGAAGAATGCGGGCGAACGGAGAGGTAATACAAGGCCGTTGACGGTCGTGCTCGTGCGAATTGTTCTAACCAGTCTGCCGACGCATTTCAGGCGCGCGTCGACTCGCTCTGGCCGGGTGTGTACGTGCTTGGGCGCCGCGTCGACGAGCCGCTGGCGCCAGCCGACGTGGTTGCTGAGCACGTCGACGTGGTTGTAGAGCACGTCGACGCAGTCCGCCCAGGTGTGGACGACGACTCGAGACCAGCGGGCGTCTTTGGGTTACCACGTCGTCGCAGTCAAGCTTACCGTCGAAGGGCTCACTAGATGCGTGGACGAGCTTTGACGACAGTACGGAAACATTGTGGCCACCATGCCTCGAAGGGTGTTGACTTCGCGCCGTCCATGTATGTAGCGTATGCGTTCGCGTTCGAGCCAACCACTTTGCGAAAGGATTGACGCGTAATGAGCACAGGAACGAAGTCACCTTACGTCGGACCGCTCGTTGTCGATGCGACGCCGGTCAAAGATCATCTCGTCGACTACGCCCCGGGGGCGCAAGTGGGATTGAAGCACGAGAAGCCCGGGTTCAGTGACGTGCTCACCGAGCTCAATGAAGCGAAAAACGGGCCCCTGGCGGCTGTGGGTATATCGACCGAAATCGTCACGCGCATCGAAACGCGCACCGCGACGCTCGAAGAAGTACGCAAACACAAGGCCGCGGCGAAGAAGCTTTACGAGGTTCTTTCGGAGACGGAATCGGATCTCGAAAATGCACGCGAAGGCGACATTGCGATGATTGCGCGTGGCGCACAGACGGCAGCGCAACATCTGGATGCCGGTACGAAGGCGCATTTCGAGAAGACGCTGAAGTATTATTCGCAAATCGCGGACAAGGCCGTCGCGACGCGTAAGAAGAATGCCGCGGCCAATGAAGAAGGCGCCGGATGAGCGCTCGATGAGCATTCGCGGCGCACGAGCAGCCGAATGCGTGCCCCCGCCCAATAACTGACACCGTAAAGCGGCGCATCGTCACCGAGGATTTCCAACTCGATGCGCATGTCTCTTTTACGTCCGCTTGACCCTGCGTGTCTCAAAGCGAGCGATTTCTTCAAGAGACGTAGCCCCGTAGGGGTTTTCAGTCCTCATTCGCATGGTCTCGATCTCCTTATCGCTTTCGCGTCATACCCCACTGGGACAGGTGATCGGGCGCGCTTGGCTGCGCATTGCCTGGGCATGTCTCTTTTACGTTCGCTTGGGCCGCGGCCTCTTGTCCGCCTCTTCATGGGTCATGAGGCTATCGAGGAATTCCTGAAGGCTATTCGCCACCAGGTACACGTTTCGGTAGTCCTGCACGAACAACCCGTTTTCATCGAGCTCGTCCTCGTGATCCCAGAAGTAGATCTTGCCTTCGCGTTCGCCTTTCCAGCCGATGCAGATGTTGTTCCCGCCTGAGTCTGTAGCAATGGGGATGAGATCCGCAGGTACGCGCTCGTCGTAGCTTTTGCAGTTACTATCTAGCGAATAGTCCGGGTCTTCATGAATGCCGTAGAACGTGAGTAGCTCAGACGCCTGACCGTGCCACCCCGGGACCTCGAACACATCGGGTATTGGCATCCCGCCATTTGACTTGAGCAGAAACGCCTTGTATTCGGCAGGGAGTAGCACGCCCCGGCGTGCCTCGAATTGGGCGATCGCATCGGGCGATGTAGCGCCATACGGATTCGGTTCTTTGATTTGCATCGTCTCGATCTCCTTATCGCGTCCCCGACATGCCGCCGGTATGGAAGAAGTCTTTATGCACATCCCGCTTGATCAACTGCATGGTCTTTCCGTCTTGGTGGTGATGCCAGGTATACTTTTCTTGCTGCCTCATTTTTTTCGTAATGCCCGCTGCCTTGTCTGCAAGCGCGAAGTCCTTGTCGTAACTCCCCGTAAACTCGATCTGCACGTCTTTCACCGTGGGGTGCCTGTACGGCCTGAAATCCGGAAACCCATCCTTGTCATACGTCACGGACACCCCGTCCTTGCGCGTGTACGTGGTCGTTCCATCGGAATTCTGCTGAATTGTGCCGCCTTTCGCCTGCCACTTCGTTGGATCGGGTTGATTGGGTTTCCGTGCGGCGGCCGCGTTGGCCTGCGCCGATTTGGCCTGCGCTGCCTTGGCCGCCCCCGACACGACGGTTGCCGTGACCGCGACCCCGAGGGCCACCGCGACCACTTCGATGATGACCTCGGTGAAGACGACGACCACCACCGTGACGATAACGACCTCTCCAATGTGCGCGCGATCCGGCATCGTCTGCGAGTTCGGCCACGGAGATGGAGGCCGTCGGAGCATGGCTTCGTGGATGACGTCCTTGTCGACCTTCATACCTCGCAAGGCGACGCGGATGCACATCCCGACATCCGGATTGGGCTCACCCGCCGTCGTTACATCCAAAACGTGGCCGTTCTCGTCGAGGACGACCTTGGCATCCACTGGATGCCGTACCGAGTCGATGCCTTCCTGAATCAACTCGCCGCATTCCTTGAGGCGTTCCGCCGTATCCTCCGGCACCTGCGGTTGTCCGGGCCATCCCATCCCATGCCGCACTTTGACCGAATGGCAGCCCAATGGCGTGAGCGAGAACAACATGCAGACAATGAGCCCCCATGAAACGAAGGCTCGAAATGGCTGACACGCGCACACGATGAACCTCAGGAAAGCCAAGGCTCGAAATGGCGACGGATTCATGTTTCGATGGTACGACGACGGCGTAATGCGGATCAATGGAAATGGTAAGGGGCTACATCGTGCAAATTATCGGCACCGCCACGATGATTTATCTTCATCCTGGGCTCGGACCGGACAAGAACGTGCAACAAGGTGCATCCCCGGAGGCTGGGTCGTCGCTTCCGCCATCGCCGGCGCCGAATTTGTGGCGTTCGTCGAAACCCCATGCCACGAGCAGGAAAGTGTGGAACCTTGACCTGCGCATGAAATCGCTTCGTCGTGCACAGCTCTTGGGGATCGTCGCCGTCATCGGCTGCGAGCAACAAGCTCGGCGACCCGACATGCCGGGGCCCTTTGATCCAAAACGACCAGCAGACCTCGCACGCCTCGCTCAGGGCGACGCCGCCGATATCGAAGCGCGATGTATCGAGTGTCATGACGATATCGCGGCGGAGCACAAGAGCTCGCTGCACCGTGCGGCATGGACGCATCCAGCGTTTCAGCGCGCTTTTGCTATCGAGCCGGCGGCGTTTTGCCAGGGATGCCATGCCCCGGAGGCTCCCGCGGATCAACCAGTCCCCGCTCGACTTGGGGCCATCGGCGTTGGTTGTGTTACGTGCCACGTCCGAAATGGCGTGATCCTCGCGGCTCCGGCGCACGCCAAAGACAAGCCCGACAAAGAGGCGCCCCATGGTGTCACGCGTGATGAGCGTTTTGGAGGTCCGCAGGCTTGTGCGAAATGCCACGAGTTCGCGTTCCCTCGAGCACCGGGCCGTGATCCGCGCGAATTGATGCAATCGACGCTCGAAGAACACGCGCGTTCGCCGTATGCGGTCATATCGTGCGCGGATTGTCACATGCGGCGCGCCGACGGTCGAGTCGGCAACCACGCTTTCGCCGCATCACGCGATCCCGACACCATTCGCAGCGCCGCGAAAGTTACCGCCACGCGGTCCGGTCCGACGTCGGTTCGAGTGATCTTGTCCCCCGGCGACGTGGGTCATGCCTTTCCCACGGGCGACCTCTTTCGTCGATTGACGGTGTCGGCGGAGGCCGTCGGCGACGATTTTGCGGTCGTCGGCCACGCCGAGCGACACTTGGCGCGGCATTATGTGGAGGTCCGCAGCGGTTCCGCTGCCGTGCGGGTTCAAAAAAGCGACGATCGCGTGGGTCCGGGAGGCGAAGACCGAGTCGTGGATCTGGAGCTCGGGGCTTTCAGCAAGGGCGCGCCCATTCGCTGGCGCGTTCGCTACGAGCGCGTCGAGCACCCGCTGTCCATCGACGGCGAGGAGGCTGTGGTGGAGGGTTTTGTTACGGTGGCCGAAGGGCGTTTGCCCTGAGCGGCCATCGGGGGTCATTTCTTCAAGGCGCCCGTGGCGAGGTCGATGTTCAAGGTGCGGCGCACGCGGGGCGGATCGCCGCACAACACTTGCGGGCGCGCGGTGGGCATGCTCTTGCGGATCACGCCCGTGAGCGCATTGCCCATTTCGAGGTTCTTGACGAACGCACCGAAATACCTTCGTTGGCCATCGTCGGTTTCGACAAACCGAGCGCCCTCGAATTCGGGATGCCCGGCCAGGGCTTTGCGCGTCGCGGGAAAGTCGAAATCGGGAGGGGCATCTTCGGCGAGCGTGTAGAGCACGACGAAGACTTTGTCGCAATCGGGCGTTGCCGGGCGCAAATCGCCAGGCAGAAGCTGGCCTTTGGCGCTGAGTGTCGCGAAATCGAGGACAGATTCGAGCGGGCGTGTGCGGAACAAGAATGCGCGGGGCCCGTCCTTTTCAGCATCTTGGCTGTCCAGCGCTGCTTCCACCCGATTGCCCGCCATGCGCCACGATCTGCGACGGCTGTATTTGGGGCGAAACGCCGGACGGGAAGGGGACTCGCTGAAATACGCCGCCACGGGGACGATGGTACACCTCGCCCTGATGGCCGCTGAAACGCACATAAAGGGCCGCGCCACGGAAATCGAACGTGGACTCGGCGATCCATGTGTCGCCTTCGTTCGTGGCCGCGACACTGATGATCGAGATTTCACCGGGCACGTCTTCGACTTTCCACGTCTCGCCGTCGAAGTGCGCGAGGTACGGGAAACGTTTGCCGCCTTTTTCGATGCGACCGCCAACGAGCACGTCATTGGCAGCGCGGACGTGGATCGATGTGGGGATGATGATGCCGCCGCCCGGCAGGATATCGACCGTGCCCTCTTCCTGGCCGGGCTTCCAGCGCTCGACCGCACCCGCGTCGTTTGCGGTGCCGATGAGGAAGATTTCGCCGGTCGGGAGGGCGCGTAGTCCGCCGAGGATGGGCCTGAGGCGACTGCACACGCGGGAGTTGTCGCTCGTTCCCGTGCGATCCTGGGGCATGACATCCGGCTTCGGTCCCTCCACCACAATAAAATCGAAGAAGCAATAGCCAATGCTGTACGCTGCAGAGCCGGGGCCGCGTAGCGAGAGCCAGCGCCCGTTGCTCCAGGGAACGGCCAGGTCGTCGTACGAGGTGGGTCCCGGCTCGGCCGTGACCGGCTGCCATGCGTCGCGCCATCGAAGCAGCGTGGTCGTCCACTGGCTTCGTGCCGGCCAGCTCAGCGTGGTCATCCACAAGGTATCGGGCCACCGGCCGCTCAGGCCCATGATCGGCTGAGGGTAGCCGGACCCCATTTGGGGAGGGTGTCCTGCGCGCAGCGAGGAATCCAGGTGGAGCGCGTCGCCATCACCAAGGGCAAACGCTGGCGGGTATTCCTCGTACACGATTGTCTTGCCTTCGACGGCGGCGACACGCAAAGCGCTATGCCCTTTCGCAACGAGGTGGAGCGTTGGGGCAGGCTTTTCGGCCGCCGGCAATGGCGCGCTCGGAGTCGGAGCGACAACGCTCGAAGAGGCGACTGGGCCGGCATCGGCCGGCTCTGCACGTGTAGGCGTAGGGTTCGAGCGCGAGCAGGACGCGAGGGCCGCGGTGAGAATCGAAAAAACCAAGGGGCGCAGCATGGAGCTTGCAGTGCAACACGAAATGGTGCGCGAATCAAGCTTGGGATTGCAACAATTCCTTCAACGGGTTCCGTGCCCCGTGGGCAGAGTGGTCTGGACCAGGCATTGCCCCGAAAGTGGTATTGACAATGCGCCAGTTTCGTTCTGCGCTGACGAGCCATGAGTGAACTTGTCATCGAAAACACTGCCACCGAACGTGATGACGCCATTTCAGCGTGGAGTTTGGCCCGCCGTGTGACGCCGCGGTTCGTTTGAGCGTATGTCATTCTGTACTTTTCCCCCGGATCCTCGAATGTTCGTCCATTCGTCATCACGCCTTTCAGCGGCTGTCTGCACAAAAATACGATGGTGGTGCATTCAGGTCGTCTCAAGGAGCGGATGCCATTCGTCATAGGGTGGAATTGCAGGTTGAAATCCCCAAGCGCACTGCGCTATGCACGCTGATATGCGAAATCATTCTGGAATACATGGCAAGATGCCTCGTGGCACTTTCGTCTGCGGGCTCGTGCTCGTGGCGGCATCTTGCGCAACGGACAGCATGCAGGACCGCCCCCTGGAAGCTACCGAGCAGCCTGCAGTCGAATCGACGGAAACGGACAAGCTCCTCGCGCCCAGCGACCTGCGAGCTTCGTATGTTGCATCGGTGCAGTCTCGGGCTTCCGAAGCATACAATGCCATGGCGTTGCAACATGGGAGCTACTTTTTTACGAACGAAGCCCACATGTTTGGAACAATACTCGATCGCTGGGGTGTGGATAACCTCGGACGAAGAGCCGTGGTCCATGTCGATGCGGGCGATGGGGTATGGGTGCGAGGGTGCGATTTCCAAGTTGTCGGATGCGGAGCCCGAAGCGGAGGGCAATCGGGTTTGGTATCGGCACGATGGGCTCGAGAGCTGGTACTTGAATGGTCCGTTGGGCCTCGAGCAAGGGTTTGTCATTGCTGAAGCGCCTGCGTGTGCGGGGACGAAAGTGGTGACGATCGCGTTTGATAGTCAACTGGTCGCTCGGCTCGAGGATGGCGATCGGGATGGTCTTGGCGATACGATTCGGCTTTTGGATGATGCGAATCAGGTTGGGCTTTCGTACGCGGATTTGTTCGTGACGGATGCGCAAGGGAAAAGATTGCCCGCATGGTTCACGCTCGAAATGGGGCAGATTTCGATTCACGTGGACGATGCGGGGGCGGTGTATCCGCTGGAGATCGATCCGCTGATCATGACGCAGCAGGCGAAGTTGTTGGCGAGTGGTGGGATGACGAATGATCGGCTCGGTTATGCCGTGTCGATTTCGGGGGATACGGCGCTCGTGGGGGCACCGAATCTGGACGGGTTTTGGTCGGCGTTCGTTTTCGTCCGTAATGGTGCTGTCTGGACGGAGCAGGCCGAGCTTTCGGTGGTTGCACCGACCTATAATTATGGCACTGCGGTGTCGTTGTCGGGAGATACGGCGCTCGTGGGGGCGCCTTATGACGACGAAAATGCATTTCACGGGGGCGCGGCGTATGTCTTCGTGCGTAATGCGGGTGTCTGGACACAAGAGGCGAAGCTCTTGGCAAGCGATGCGGCGCTGGATGATTTGATGGGTACCTCGGTATCGATTTCGGGGGATACCGCGATCCTCGGTGCAATTTATGAAGACGACAAAGGCTCGAATGCCGGTTCGGCTTACGTCTTCGTGCGTAATGCTGGTGTCTGGACACAACAGGCGAAGCTCTCGGCAAGCGACGGGGCGGCGGACGATCGTTTCGGCACTTCGGTATCGGTTGCGGGGGATACGGCGCTTTTGGGAGCGTATCTCGACGACGACAAGGGTTCGGAATCCGGTTCGGCCTATGTTTTCGTGCGCAATGCTGGTGTCTGGACACAGCAGGCAAAGCTTTTGGCAAACGACGGGGTGGTGGGCGATCGTTTCGGAACTTCGGTATCGTTGTCTGGGGGCACGGCGCTCGTGGGCGCGCCCAACGATGACGATAAGGGTTCGTCGTCCGGTTCGGCTTATGTTTTCGAGCGCAATGGGAGCGTCTGGACGCAGCAGGGGAAGCTCGTGGCGAGCGACGGGGCGGCGAGCGACTTTTTCGGAATTTCGGTATCGTTATCCGGTGATGCTGCGCTCGTCGGAGCATACGTCGACGACGACAAAGGCAACGGATCGGGCTCGGCCTACGTATTTCTGCGGAGCGGTAGCTCTTGGACACAGCAAGCGAAGCTCGTAGCGACGGATGGCGCGGCGGACGATCAATTCGGACTTTCGGTATCGCTCTCGGGTGATACGGCGCTCGTCGGGGCGTATCAGAATGACGACCAAGGCAGCAATTCGGGCTCGGCCTATGTGTACGTCGTCGTTCCCCAAAGCAATGGTTCGTCATGTGTGCAGGGCCTCCAATGTGTAAGCGGTATCTGCGTTGACGGCGTGTGCTGCGATAGTGTTTGTGGTGGAGGCGCTGCTGATTGCATGGGGTGCAGCGTGGCCACGGGAGCTGCGATCGATGGAACGTGCAGTGTGGCGGCAGCCGGCACGCAGTGTCGTGCGTCGGCAGGTGCGTGCGACGTTGCCGAAGCGTGCAATGGCGTGAGCAATACGTGTCCCGCGGATTCCAAGGCTGCCGCGGGCACGGAATGCCGCGCGTCGGCAGGTGCGTGCGACGTAGCCGAAGCGTGCAATGGTACGAGCAATGCGTGTCCAGCGGATACCAAGGTTGCTGCGGGCACGGAGTGCCGCGCGTCTGCAGGAGCGTGCGACGTTGCCGAAGCGTGCAATGGTACGAGCAATGCGTGTCCAGCGGATACCAAGGTTGCCGCGGGCACGCAGTGCCGCGCATCGGCAGGAGCGTGCGACGTAGCGGAAGCGTGCAATGGTACGAGTGACGCGTGTCCAGCGGATACCAAGGTTGCTGCGGGCACGGAATGCCGCGCATCTGCAGGAGCGTGCGACGTAGCCGAAGCGTGCAATGGTACGAGCGACGCGTGTCCAGCGGATAACAAGGCTGCCGCGGGCACGGAATGCCGCGCGTCGGCAGGTGCGTGCGACGTGGCCGAAGCGTGCAATGGTACGAGCGATGCGTGTCCAGCGGATAACAAGGCTGCCGCGGGCACGGAATGCCGCGCGTCGGCAGGTGCGTGCGACGTAGCGGAAGCGTGCAATGGTACGAGCGACGCGTGCCCAGCGGATACCAAGGTTGCCGCGGGCACGGAATGCCGCGCATCGGCAGGAGCGTGTGACGTAGCCGAAGCATGCAATGGTACGAGCGACGCGTGCCCAGCGGATACCAAGGCTGCCGCGGGCACGGAATGCCGCGCGTCGGCAGGAGCGTGCGACGTAGCGGAAGCATGCAATGGTACGAGCGACGCGTGTCCAGCGGATAACAAAGTTGCCGCGGGTACGCAGTGCCGCGCGTCGGCAGGAGCGTGCGACGTAGCGGAAGCATGCAATGGTACGAGCGACGCGTGTCCAGCGGATAACAAGGCTACTGCGGGCACGGAATGCCGCGCGTCGGCAGGAGCGTGCGACGTAGCGGAAGCGTGCAATGGTACGAGCGACGCGTGTCCAGCGGATAACAAGGTTGCCGCGGGCACGGAATGCCGCGCATCTGCAGGAGCGTGCGACGTAGCCGAAGCGTGCAATGGTACGAGCGACGCGTGTCCAGCGGATACCAAGGTTGCCGCGGGTACGGAATGCCGCGCGTCGGCAGGAGCGTGTGACGTAGCCGAAGCGTGCAATGGTACGAGCGACGCGTGCCCAGCGGATAACAAGGCTGCCGCGGGCACGGAATGCCGCGCGTCGGCAGGTGCGTGCGACGTAGCCGAAGCGTGCAATGGGACGAGCGACGCGTGCCCAGTGGATACCAAGGTTGCTGCGGGCACGGAATGCCGCGCGTCGGCAGGTGCGTGCGACGTGGCTGAAGCGTGCAATGGTACGAGCGATGCGTGTCCAGCGGATAACAAGGTTGCCGCGGGCACGGAATGCCGCGCCGCAATGGGGCCATGTGACGTTGCAGAGAGCTGCAACGGCAACGATTCGGAATGCCCGACCGACGCTGTCGCCGATGTGACGAAGGAATGCCGACCCAGCGGCGGGCAGCGCTGATCTTGCGGAGAAATGCGACGGCGTGAGCAAGGGTTGCGGCGCTGATATGCTGGCGCTGCCGGGAAGCATCTGTCGGCCAGCGGCGGCCGAATGTGATGCTACCGAAGTATGCAGCGGCATTTCGACGGATTGTCCCGTCGATGGCACTGCGCCTGACGGATCGCCGTGCACCGACGGACTCTGCAATGGTGGTGTATGCATGAGCGGAACTGGCGGCGCTGGCGGCATGGGCGGCGCTGGCGGCATGGGTGGCGCTGGCGGTGCTGGTGGTGCTGGCGGTGCTGGCGGTGCGGCAAGTAGCAGCAGCTCGGGTGGCGCTGGCGGTATGGGCGGTGCTGGCGGTGCTGGCGGTGCGGCAAGTAGCAGCAGCTCGGGCGTGGGGCGCTGGCGGGCGGCGGTGCTGGCGGCGGCAGCAGCCCGGCGGCTGGGCGGCGCTGGCGGTGCTGGTGGCTCGGGGGGCAATGTCGAAACGAGCAGCAGTAGCAGCAGTAGCTCGGGCCGTACTCCCGCCAACGAGGGAGGCTGCGATTGTCGCGCCGTTGGTGGTTCACAGCGCGATTCGAACAACCGAGGCTTCGGCCTTGTTCTTGCCGCGCTTGGCCTCACGGTCCTCCGGCAACGCCGCCGAATGCGCGTCTGAGAGGGTGGCGCGATAGTCCGCCTGCTCGGAAAAGCCAACCCATCTGCGCTTGCACGAAATTGAACCCCCCATCGTGCGCGCAACCCAATCTCACCCCGCAGACAGTGCGTTGTATGCGAGAGCCAGCCAGCCGGCGAGGAACAGCAATCCCCCGAGCGGCGTAATGGCGCCCAACTTCCGCCGGCCCGTCAAAGCCATCACGTACAAGCTGCCCGAAAAGAGAACGACGCCGCCAAGGAAAAACCACGGTGCAACGGGGCTACCCGATACGGTCGGCGCCGGGCGCAATGCGCATAGGCCAATTGCGAGCGCATGCACGAGGTGATATTGCGCGCCCGTTTGCCACCAAGCGAGGCGCTCGCCGCCGTCCGCGAGGTCGCGCATCCGTTTTTTGAGGCCATGGGCACCAAATGCGCCAAACGCGACGCCGAGAAATCCGACCATTCCAGCGAGCAGTAGGGAAACGCGTTCCATTCGGGAAACATGACGCGAAATGGCGCGTTCGCCAGGAATTGTTACGACCCTGATGATCTCATGCCGCCGTTGGCTCGGTCGGAGGTTCCTCGGGCAATGGATTCGCTTCCGTCGTCGATGCATCGACTTCGTTCCGCGCCAAACCTACATCGGCTAACACCGCATAAATCGCCGGCAGAACCACCAAGACCAGCACGGTCGACACCGTGATTCCAAACACGATGCTCGCTGCGACCGGAATCAGCGATTGCGCCTGCTTGCTGCGCTCGAACATCAACGGAACGAGCCCTGCCACAGTGGTCGCCGACGTCAGCAGCACGGCGCGGAATCGTTCGCGGCTCGCGCGCTGCGCAGCTTCGACGGCCGTCGCGCCGCTCGCCCTTGCTGATTTGATGAACAACATCAGCAAAATAGAATCGTTCACTACGACACCCGCGAGCGAAACGAATCCAAGTAGCGATTGCGAGCTGAGCGGCAAACCGATCAGCAAGCTGCCCCAGACGACGCCCACGAATGCGAAAGGAATCGCGAGCATCACCACCAGAGGCTCGACGTAGCTGCGGAACTGGAGGCTCAGCAGCACGGAAATGCCAAAAAGACCAAGGATGAGGCCACGGCCCATCGATCCGAGCGTTCGCGCCGATTCTTCGGCTTCGCCACCCATCGTGAGGTTCACGTCCGGAAAATCCTGCTCGATCTGTGGCGCCTTTTCTGCAGCAAATCGGCGCATCAAGGACGCCGCGTTCGCCACGTTTCGGTCGATGTTCCCCTTTACGGTCGCCGTCCGTACGCCATTGACGCGGCTAATGGTCGCAAAGCTTCGATCAGGCGCAATCGTGGCAATGGCACCGAGCGGGACGGAAGCTCCCGGCGACACGCTGAGCGGAAATTGCTCGAGATCCGTCAACGTATCGCGATTGCTCCGATCCATTTCGACAAAGAGCTCATATTCCTCGCCCGCCTGATACAAGTGCTCGATGGACGTGCCCGCCAAAGATGCTCGAAGCTGCCCCGATACGGAAGCGCCCGTCATCGACACCGTACTTGCATCCGGCCGGAGTTTCACGGCGACTTGAGCCGTGCCCGGCTGCATATCGTCGGCGACGTCGAAAACTCCATCGAACTGGGAAAACCATTCTTTGATTTGCCCGGATACTTCCCCGAGTCGTTCGAGGTCATTGCCTTCAATGCGTACTTCGATGGGATTTCCGCCCGGACCGCGACGTCCGCCGGCGCCGAACGTAGCCGAAACGGTGCTGCCCATCGGCCCCGCTTCTTTGCGCCACGCCGTGGTGAATGATTCGAGCGTCGTCGTGCGAACTTCGACGTCGAGCAAGTCGACCGATACCGTGGCCGTATGCGGCCCGGGTTCTTCGACGTCCGGATTGTAGTTGAACCTGGCGGATACATTGCGGACGAGAGGCTGTTTGTCGGGTTGTTTTTCGCGCTGCGCATCGGAGACGCGCCAAGCGGCATCGACGACTCGATTCACTTCCCGCTGGGTGCGTGCGAGCGACGTGCCTGGTGGCATTTCCAATTTGAATTGCACCACGTTTCCTTCGGTGTCCGGAAACGCTTGATAACGAAGTTTGCCCGAGGTCACCATTCCAATCGACACGCTGAGGACGGCGAGCACGACGCCCAGCGTGATGATTCGGTGATGGACGGCGGCATCGACGGCTCGACCGAGGACGCGTTCGCGGAATTTGGCGAATCGGTCGTCGAACCACGTACGAAAGCGGCCTTCGGGCTCTTGTCCCGGCATACGTAGCGAATGACCGAGGTGCGCGGGCAAAATGAAGAATGCCTCGACGAGACTCACGGAAAGGACCGCGAGGAGGACGAATGGGATGACTTGCAGCGTCCTTCCAATGCGGCCTTCAATGGCCATGAGGGGAATGAACACGCATGCGGTGGTCGCGAAGGACGAAAGGACACCACCGGCGACCTCTTTGACGCCGTCGACGGCGGCATCCATCGGCCGTTTTCCCCGCATGAGATGCGCAGCAACGTTATCGGCCAATACGATGGCGTCGTCCATGAGCAGACCAAGGGCCACGAGCAGGCCCATCATGGTCATCATGTTGAGCGTTTGTCCGAGCAGCTTCATGGCCCACATGGCGCCCAAGAATGAAATGGGCAGCCCCGCAGCCACCCAAAAGGCAAGCCGCCGGCCAAAAAAGAGCCATAACGTGAAAAACACGAGCAGCAAGCCCTGCCAGGCGTTATTGACCAACAGCTTCAGGCGATCCTTGATGACCGACGCCGCATCCTCGGTCAGCGTGAGTTCCACGCCTTCGGGTTTTTTCACCTCCTGATCTTCGAGGAATTGCTTGACCGACGCGACGATATCCAGGCTGTCCTGCGAGCTCGTTTTGCTGACCGCGAGAATGCCGGCTCGACGCCCATTAAAAAACGTCTGATCGGCTTCGACGGCAAAAGTGTCCTCGATTTCCGCAATCTCGCCAAGGCGCACGGAGCCGCCCGTGGCGACGCCCTTGACGACGACGTCGGCAAGCTGCTCGACGCTCGTTCGCTTGTCCGAATAACGAACGACGATTTCCCCATCACGCGTGTCGAGCTTGCCAATGGGCATGTCCAGGCTTTGAGCGGAAACGGCAGCGGCAACGTCGCTCGTCGTCAAGCCCTGCCTTTCGAGCGCTGCGCGATTGACTCGAATGGTGAGCCGATGCGTGGAAAAGCCAGAAACGGTGACCTGCGTGATGTGACCGTAGCGGAGCAGCTCGCGTTTGAGGTGTTCGCAATAAAGTTTGAGGTCTTGGGGCGACATCGGCCCGGTGACGGCAATGGAGGCAACGGAGGCGACGCGCGTTGCTGCGGCGACTTTGGGCGGATCGACCTCGGCGGGGAAATCTCGAATCTTGTCGATGGCCGATTTCACGTCGGCGAGGAGCGCGTCGATTTTGATGCCATCTTCGACTTCGAGCGTAATGCTGACGCTGCCTTCGCGAGCTTGCGATCGCATTTGCGAAATACCGGGAAGGCCGGCAATCTCGTCCTCGATGCGCTGGGTGATCCTGGTATCGACGATTTCGGTCGGGGCACCCGGGTAACTCGCGCTGATGCGAATCGTGGAGGGCTCGAATTCAGGAAATGTTTCGCGCTGGAGCTGCGGAATGGCAAGTCCGCCGATGAGCACGAAAACGAGCATCAGGAGGTTTGCAGCCGTGGGGTGTCGAGCAAAATAGGTAATCACGGCGCAGGCTCCTCCGCTTTGGCGGCGGCAGAAAGCCACGTGGCGGCGGTATCGTCTTTGCGAGGCGCAATGAGCATGCCCTCGACCGCAGGCGAGAGCGACGTCAAAATGACTTGTTCACCTTCCTTGACGCCTTTGGTGATGCATGCGTATTGCTCTTGCAGCAAATCGGTCTCCACCGTACGTATTTCGAGGCGGTTTTCTTTGGTTACGACATGAACTTTGTCGCGCTGTAATGCGGTTCTGGGAATGGCGAGACAACCTTTTCGCGCCGGACCTCGCAATTCCACTTCGGCATGCAAACCGACCGACAATGGAGGCCCCGTTCGGCCTTCACGCCGGCGAGCATCGATGACTTCGACGACGACGCCCATCGTGCGCGTCGCGGGATCGACGCCTTGAAAGCGGCGGAATTTGCCATTCCACGTGGCTTCGACGCCTTGGCTCTTCAGGCGAATGATGGCTGTAATGGCCGATGAGCGCCGCGCACGTGGCGCTGCATTATTTGCGTCCGCGCCTGCATCGGCAGGGGGGGCGCCTGCATCGTCAGGAGGTGCGCCCGCGTCGGCGGCGTTCGCGGCAGCGGGACGGGGGCCCAAGAGCGACCCGATGGTACCGACTGGAAACTGCGCCGCGACTTCCATGACGTCGATACCGTCGCCAATGACGATGACCGAGCCTGGGCTGATGGCTTGTTGCAAGCTTGCGTTCACCTGGCGAATGCGCATGGTGAATGGCGCGACGACTTCGGTTTTCGTGAGGCTGATGCGTGCGCCTTCGACGCCGGCCTGCTGCTGATCAATCTGTGCTTCGAGCACGCGGCGGCTGGCGGGCAATTCGAGGAGCGTATTTTCCAGCGATTGCACTGCTTTTTCGGCAGCAATGACGCCGCGTTCTGCGGTGTCGACTTCGGTTGCCGTTGCAACGCCACCTTCCAGGGATTTGCGCGCACGTTCGAGGTCCTTGCGCGCGAGCTCGAGCGCTTTCTTTTCGAGCTCGAGGTTTTTCTTTGCGCTTGCTTCACGCGCCCGCAATTCGTCGATCTGCGCCCGCACGCCGCGCACCGTGGCTTCCGTGCGGCTCTTTTCGAGCTTGTAGGTGCCGGGGTCGATTTTGAAGAGGAGCGTGCCTTCTTGGACGGTGCGTCCAACTTCGACGTTTTCGCCCATTTCGACGATGCTCCCGCCCACTTCGGCAATGCCTTGCCAGCTTCGTTGTGCCTGGACGACACCGTAACCGGTTACGCGCGGGATGACTTCGAGCGGCTTGACTTCGAGCACGCGAGCTGCCCGACCGCGTTCTCGGGAAGGACGGCGCGCGGGGGCGTCGCCCGAGTACTGGATCCAGGCCGTGATCAACGCTCCGGCGAGAACGATGGCGAAGAAGGTGAGGAGCTTGCGACGAAGCGGGTGCATCGAGGCACGATTGATCAACCGAGCCGCGAACACAAGAGGTATCGTTGGAGGACAAACCGTCGTGCGCTGCTCCTTTCGAAGTGCGGGAGCAGCAGGAAAACCCCAAAGCGATCGTCATCTAGACGAGCTATTCCGATTTCGGACGCAGTTGTCTGTAATGGCGTAGGGGGCTTTTTGCGGGGTTGGTGCCCAGCAGCGCGCACTGCCGCACCAATGCTTTCATGATTGATATCGAGGAGCGCTCGGCTATGGTGCGTGCACCCGAAGTGCAGGGCCACGATCCGGGCTCGTATATACCCCAACACTTCCCATTGCGACCGAATACCCCGGTCGGGTCCACTTGGAATATCGAGCGCCGCGCAACGGAGCGGCGGTCGGCTGCGACCTCACCGCGCGGTTGCCATGAAACAACCGGCAGCGCACACATGCGCGCGCAGCGCCATTCACACGTGGCTCAGTGAAACCGGTATCCAACCCCAATCGGCAGCGCAATGTGAAAACCGTCCGAGGTCTTCAGGAACGTTGGCCACGCGCTTGCGAGCAGTGAGCCTGTCATGAGGCTCTCGCCCTTGCCGAACTCCGCAAGCCGGTACGACACTTCCGCGCTGGCGCCGAACGAGAAACCAAAGCCCACGTCGTCCTCCGCAGGGATCGTACGGTCGAGAATCACCTTGACCTCGTCCTGGCCTTGGTTCTTGGCGACCCACTCCGAAGGCACGACGCCCATCGCGCCGACGATGGGAGCGTTTTGCGCGCCCCAGCCGACGACCACCGTGCCGCCCACCCAGAGCCGCTCGCCAACTTGCATCGACAGCGACGGCCCGACGAGCAACGAATAACCGCCGGTAGGCATGAAGTTGCCGTAGAAGCGTCCACCGAGGTGCAGCTTCTCGCTCACGGCAAAACCCACGAACGCTTGACCCCCGACCGAAACACCGATCGCGGGATCCGTGATCGCACGACACTTCGACGAATCGCACACCTCGAGGTTCGTCGCGTCGAAACCGGCCGCGTCCGTGATGTGGTACTCGTACGTCAAATTCGATAGCGCTGGCAGGCTACCGCCACCGAGGAACAACTGTCCGCCCACCGAGATCCCAACATCGACGACGATGCGCTTGGCTCGGTGCACCGGACCTTTCGAGTCGTCGGGTTTGTTGGGGGGCGGGTTTGTCGTCTGAGACCCGTCCTTGGGCGTATCCGTCGGAGGCGTCTTGTCGGCCGTTTGATCCGGTTTGTCGGGACCCTTCGGCGGCGCAGCGCTCGCATCCTCCTCGAGCGCTGGGATCGGCACCGTCTTCAGTTGCCCTTGCTTGACCGTCACCGTCGTTTCAAACGGTTTGCGCTGCGGAGCGCTTGCCACGATCTTGTGTTCGCCAGGATCGACTGGACGGCCCTTACCCTGCGCCGATGTGTCGATCTTCTGCCCGTCGATGGTGACTTCCAGTCCGGCCGGTGGCGATGCGATCGTGACCGAAATCCGCGGCAGCTTCGGTTCCAGAGCTTTGCTGTTGCCTCGCGCCCGCGTCTCGATGTCCGACCGCCCAGCCTTGCGAGCCGCAGCTTCGGCATCGAGCAGCTCGCTCCATGCCGTCGCGAGCTTGCCCTGCTTTTCATGGCAAAGCGCCAAATCGACCAGCGTCGCGACGTTGGAGCTCTGCGCGTACGCTTCGGCAAACTTGGGGCAAGCCTCGTCGTACTTCTTCGCAGCGACGAGTTTCTTGGCGTCCTTGACGAGCGCTTCGGCATCTGCTGCATGAGTCGATGCCGCGGGCAAAAAAGCCGCAAACGCAAGCGTCAGCGCGACGAGACGCGAGGGCAAACGTCGAAAGAAGCGGTGGTGTGCAGGGGGAAGGTGCATGGGGGCAAAAGACATCGGTTGGTTCGTCGAAGTCATCGAGTGCAGAGCCCGCAATGGTAACGCTACATGAGCCATCCGAGCCACAGTCGTCGTATCGACCGTGGCCGTTATCGTTTCATGAGCGCCCTGAACCAGCCGGTGGGCGCCTTTTCTTTCTCCTCGTCAGCCGCCGGATCAGGCCCCTCGAGCTCATCGCTGAGCCCCGCGAACGTGTCGTCCGCATCGAGCGACGAGTTTGCGGCAGGAGGGAAGCTGCTGGCCGAGTTCGCCCCGGTCAGCTTGAACAGATCTGGCTGCAGACTCGTAGGTGCATCGTGCTGCGTGAGTGACTTGAACTCGAGCAGCATGAGGTCGAGCATTTCGCCGATGGCCGCGAGCCCATCGACCTTTCTCATCGGCGCACCGGCTGCACCGAGCACCAGATCGGCCACCTCGTATTCGCTCACCGGGCGGCCGTACTCGTACAGGAACCGGATCAGATCGGCGGCGAAGTCACGCGCGGTCAAGTACCGGTTGTCGCGATCCTTGGCGAGCGCCTTGCGGATGATCGTTTCGAGCTTGGCAGGGACGCCTGAATTGATCGGTGCGAGCGGCGGAATGACCGCATCGCGCACGAGTTTGACCGTGCCGAAATCGGTGTCGCCGAGGAACAGTCGTCGCCCCGCGAGCAGCTCCCAAAGAATGATCCCCGCAGCGAAGATATCCACGCGTTTGTCCGCGCCGAGCTCCATGACCGTTTCCGGCGCGAGATAACCGAACTTGCCCTTGATCACGCCCGCATCGCTCGAAGCAAGCTGACTCGATGCCTTCGCGAGACCGAAGTCCACGATCTTGATCTCGCCGTGCCGCGTGATGAGAACGTTCGCCGGCGTCACGTCGCGATGAACGATGTTCAGCGGTTCGCCTTCGGGCGTGTGCAGATCGTGCGCGTAAGCGAGACCTTGACAGATCTTCGTCACGATGAAGCACGCCGACTCGACGCTCATCGGCCTGCCGAGCTTCTTCTGGTACTCGATGACCTGCTTCAAGTCGGCCCCATCGACGTACTCCATGACGATGAAGTACGTGTTGTCGCCGACGCCGATGTCGAAAACGCTCACGACGTTCGAGTGAGCCAAGCGCCCGGACAAACGGGCCTCGTCCAGGAACATGTCGATGAACTGTTCGTTCTTGCTCAGTTGCGGCAAGACGCGCTTGATCGCGACCTGCTTGCGGAAGCCTTCAATACCGGCACTTTCCGCGACGAAAACCTCGGCCATACCGCCCGAGGCGAGCCGCTTGATGACTCGATAACGCTGGTTCTCCGACATCGATTGCTGCCCTTGTCTCCCGAGGCCCGCAGTATACCCGGCTCGCCGTTCTCACCTGATGTTTTTGTCCGCAGTTTGCGCAGTACGTCGCGGTGCGCTGGTTTTCTCGCGGATCGCAAGCGCATGCCGTAACGACACGTCCTCGAGATTACGGCGAATCGGAAAAACTCCTCGCGTCCGTCTAGCGTCCGGCAATCATCCGCCCGAGCGCCATCCCCAGCGTACCAGCCAAAAGACACGCGCAAAGCGTCGCGCTTCCGTACACCACCGCCGTGCGCACTTGCCCCTCTTGCACGTATCGCACAACCTCCAGGTTGAACGTCGAGTACGTGGTCAAACCCCCCATCACCCCGGCTCCCAGCGCCATTTGCAGCGTCGGCCCAAACCAGGTCGTGCTGCGCGTGAGCTCGAACAAACACGCCAAAATGAGCGAACCGACCACGTTCACGGCCAGCGTTCCGTACGGAAACGACGTGCCGTAGCGTGCGAGTGTCCAGGAAGTCACGAGGAATCGAAGCCCCGATCCGCACGCGCCACCGACGCATACCCAAGCCAGTTGATTGAGATGCATAGGCATTTCGACGCCTAGACAACGTCACATGATGCGCGCGGTCAAGCATGCGTCGCATGTGCCGCTGCTCGACGTGCGCACTCGTTTCGTTTGTCGTTCGAGACATCCACTGCGCTCGCCGCGATCCACGGCATCGCCGTCACCATCACGTCGGTCGTCTACTTCGTCTTCATCACCCGCCACTCGCCCCGTCGGTTTGCCCCCGGATCGCGTCGTCAAGCTTGAAATGCGGATCGGTCTGTGACCCAGGGACCAAAGCTCGTTGTTCTCCAATTCTTACGGCGCGCTCGTGACAAAACTTCGTCTCGGATGTGATGCGTATCGCGTAAAAACCGCTTGCTCATCTGCTGAACGTGTGTTCCTGTGCGCGCGATTGGAGACGACGATGGACGTGGCAGATCCCATCCCCCCCTCGGTCAAGGCCCTCGTGGAGCTGTTCAAGAACGAGCTTGCGGCGGTCGCATTTCCTGGCGTCGATGGCGCCATGCTCGAGCAACTCATTGGTGACGTTCAGAAATATACGGACGCGGTGATCCAGGCTGAAGCTGCGGTCGAAGCTGCGCGGACGGCGCTTCGCGAGAGCGAGGAAGCGCTTGCGGTCAAGTCGCAGAAGGCGCTCGCGTATGCGCGCGTGTATGCGGCAGACAATCCCGAGATTGCCGCGAAGGTGGATTTCGTGTCGCGTATTGCCGGTGCATCGGCGGCACCGCCCACGGGATCGACGCGCGATCGCGATGGTGGTTCCGACGCTCCGCCGAAGCGACGAGGTCGCCCGAAGGCAAAGGCCGCGGCGGCCGACGCGACGGACGCGACGCCGGCACCTGCAGCCGTCGAAGCTGTGGACGCGACGCCCGCCGCGCCGGCAGTGATGGAGCTACCTGCGGGTGACGTCGACGCGAGCGCGATGGATGCGCCCGCAATGGATGCGGCGGTGAATTGACGACCACACGGCGGGTTGAAGAGGCCGTCTCAGAACTCGACTCGCACATCCTCGCCCCAGCCCCGCGCGGGGTTGAAGAGGCCGTCTCAGAACTCGACTCGCACATCCGCGCCCCAGCCCCGCGCGGGGTTGAAGAGGCTGTCTCAAAACTCGGAACGCGTATCCTCGCCCAGCCCCGCGCGGGGTTGAAACCCCGCGCTACACGACAAGAAGTCCTCGCGCTACCGCGCTCGGACTGACGTCATGGCTGCATGGCGAGGCCTGCAATCTATGCGAAATCGTTGAGGATTCTCGGTGACGATCCGAAATTCCACAAGGCCAGTCCCGAACGGTAGTGAGGGACTTTTGAATGTGTAGCGCGGGATTTCAATCCCGCGCGGGCGTTCGGTGACACACTACGGCTCGAGTTTTGAGACAGCCTCTTCAACCCCGCGCGTGCGTACGGTGAGCGAGCACGGCTCGAGTTATGAGACGGTCTCTTCAACCCGCCCCGGGTCTCAAACCCGCGGAATCCTCGCTCCTTCCAGCGCGAGCATGCGCGCTTTCGTTTGCACGCCGCCGGGCGCTGAAAATCCCACGGCATTGCCGCTCGATCCGACAATCCTGTGACACGGGACGATGAGCATTATCGGGTTTTTCGAAAGCGCTTGACCCACGGCTCGCGCGGCCGCCGGTCGCCCCACCGCTTTTGCAAGCTCCCCGTAGGTCACGGTTTTACCCGATGGAATCTTTCGCGACGCTTCGTACACGTCCCGGTAAAACGGCGTCCTGCTTTCGATGTCCAAAGGCACTTGCGAAAAATCCTGAATCGTGCCTCCAAGATGCGCCTTCACGCGGAGAACGACATCACGCACCCAATCGGGTACATCACCCGCGTCTCCAGCTTCTACCGGATGCTCGCTCCGTACGTCGTGCAGCGTCAGCGCGCAGATTCCGCGAGGCGTAAAGCGTAGCGTTGCAGGACCGAGCGGCGTATCGAACGTTGTTTGGCCCGTCGCGTTCATCGCGCTTTTTTAACGAATTCCGGCGTCGACGTCGAGGCCCGATGCCATCCCGCCGACTTGCGGTATCCTCCGCTCCGCATGCGAGCGTCTCGTCCTTTTGTGCTTGCCACCCTGGGGTCGCTTTATCTCGTGCAGGGTTTGCCCTACGGCTTTCAAGCCGAGGCCTTGCCGTCTTTTTTGGCCGAACGAGGCGTCACGCTCGAATCGATCGGTTTTTCCGCGGCGCTTGCTGCCCCCTGGATGTGCAAAGCGCTCTTTGCTCCGCTCGTGGATCGTTTTGGTTCGTCCCGCATAGGTAGGCGCAAATCGTGGATCTTGCCCCTGACCGTGCTGCTCGCAGCGAGCGCCATTGCCGCTGCGTTCGTCGCCGAAGGACCATCACTCACGCCGCTCATGGCGCTGATTTTCCTGATGAACCTTTTTGCGGCCGCACAAGACGTCGCAGTCGATGGCCTTGCGGTCGACCTGCTCGAACCCTCCGAGCTCGGCGCGGGCAATGCCATTCAGGTCATTGGTTACCGTCTCGGCATGATCATGAGCGGCGGCGTGCTCGTATGGGCCAGCAAATTCATTGGATGGAATGGATTGTTTTTCGTCGTCGCGGCCATCTCGACCCTGGGCCTTTTGGCTGCGTGGTCCCTTCGCGAGCCTGCGGAAACGCATCCTTCTGCCGTCGAAACGGAGCGTCCTTCCATGGGTGAAATCCTTCGCCTCGCATGGACCGCCACGAAAGCAAATGGAGGCGCTGGACTGCTCGCCGTCATTGCGACCTACAAAATGGGTGAATCGATGGCCGAAGCCATGTGGAAGCCTTTTCTCGTCAAGCAAGCGGGATACACGCCTGCCGAGCTCGGGCTTTGGGTCGGCACTTATGGCGCTGTCGCAGCCATTCTCGGGTCCGTCGTCGGCGGCTTTTTGGCACGCCGGTTTTCCTTCCCCGTTGCGCTCTTCATCCCGGCGGCATTCCGAGTGCTCGGGATTGCCTTTCAATGGGCGCTCGTCAAAGCAGGCTTTCCAAGCAAAGGCGCCGTCATTGGAGTCACCGTGTTCGAGCACTTCTTTGCCGGCATGATCACCCCCATCATGTTCGCGCTCATGATGAGTCGCGTCGATCGTTCCATTGCCGCGACCCACTACACGTTTCTGGCCACCATCGAAGTGTTCGGCAAAGCTCCTACGAAGCTCTTTTCGGGCGTCGTCGCGAAACACTTCGGTTTTTCGGGCGTATTTGCCGCATCTGCGCTCGCATCGCTCGGCTTTTTGGCCCTCGTTCCGCTCGCTGGCCAAAGGCGCGCACAGCCCAAGCCCGAATCGGCTGCTTCGTGACCTCGACAAGTGCCTCGATGTTTTGGTATGAGTAGCAGCCATGCAGGTTCATCGTTTTTCGCTCGGTTGGGTATTGGTTTCGCTCTTGCTTGCTGCGTGCGGAGGTGCGTCGCAACAATCGTGTCCCGACGCGCCGGCGGCACCCGTTGCGGCTCCCGCGGCCATCCAAGTTGCCGGGAAAACCGATTCTTTCTTGGGCAACGTGCGTGAAGCCATTCAGAAGAATCCGCTGGGTGCCGAAGAAAAAACCAAACTATTGGCGTTATTCGAAAACGCCGACCATACGGTGAATCTCATTCAAACGCGCGGAGCCGTCCCGGCGCATCACCATGTCGAGCACGATGAATTGGTCATGGTTTTGGAGGGGAAAGGGACGTTCACCATCGAAGGGCAAACGCGCGAAGTTTCGCCAGGAGACATTCTGGTGATTCCTCGCGGTGCCGTGCATTCGTACGTGCATCAAGGGGATGGCATCACGGCGGTCGTATCGGTGTTTTCGCCGAAGTTCGATCCGAAAGACAGGATCATGGCTGAGAAGAAGCCGTAGTGAAGTCGTATCGAAAATGGCTCAGCTTGGCGGGTACAAGACATCGAATTTCTCGATGAGCGCTGTGGCGAATTTCAGCGTTTTTGGCGCAATTTTGTCCCGCGCATTCGTTATCCGATGACACAGATGTAGATCGCGCGCGGGACAACAAACGGCTCCAGTGGATGCGTCAACCCATGGATATTCAAGCTGTGGATGTTTGTCATCGCCGACTTGCGGGTGTGCATTTTCAAGTTCACGTATGAACTGAAATATGCTGTTCATCACGTCGGACGGGCCGATGCTGATGAGTGAAAGCCGTCTGCGATCACGAGCGAGGTTCAATAAGAACGTGGAGACGACAAGATGCTCCCGCACAGGCCCGAGCCCTTGGCGCGAGCGGACTGCTTTCACAAGCTTCTCAAATGACATTTGGAGCAACATGCAGAACGTGCTTGGTGCCCCGCGCTTCACCGTCGTTTGCACCCCGGTCTCATTCAGCAACACATTGATGAGCGATTGGGCCGCACGCAGATCCTCACGCGCCTGTTCGAGGAATGGTATTGCGTAGTCCTTCGGGTCCGGCGTCATCATCAATCTCGTTGCTCGAGATTCAAGCGCTTGAGATCACGCACTTCAGGCCAACCCTGCGGTAGCTTTCGTTGACCGGCTTCCAAGCTGGTCCACTCTTCTGGACTCACCAGAATGAGTACTGATGGATAAGGAACGCCATTGTTCGGATCGTCTGTAAACGCGTAAGGAAAGAATTCACTCGTCGTTGGTACGGACGCGGAAACTTCGACAAGCCGAATGAGGGGATCGTTCTCGCCAGATGCTAGGTACACGTCTCGGGTTGCCGGATCAATATCGCGATGTGCACGAGCCAGCTCAATTGCGCATTCTATGGGTTTCATGATCTTGGGCATGCTTTTCTGAACTGCGTGGAACTGCCTACTCAATGTGGCTACTGCCCAGTTGGCGGTTCGTCAAGCACCAGCTTCGCTTGTGGGAAGGATGGTTGGTAACGGCGTCGTTCCTAGTGAGACGCCATGGTCAACAGAACGTTACCAACACCAGCCCGACAGACTCGTCGATGTCTCTCTCAAGTCCCCCGCGTCCTAAACTTTAGGATCTTCCTAACTTGTCCACCTCCCCCACGTCCTAAACTTTATAACGCTCCTAACTCTTCCATGTCCCCCTCGACCTAAACTTTACCACCCGGCCAACTCTTCCATGGTCAACTGTGTGAATAGCTATACGGTTTGGGGACTTGTCCATGCCCCCTTGTGTAATCAATTATATAACCCGTCGACTTGATCGACCCCCTCGCGTGAATAGGCATACGTTCGAGAGGCTCGTTCATCTGTCTTCGTCCTTTCCGTTCTCGTTGACCACGTTGTTCATCTTCTGGTAACGTCGTGCTTCCTTACCCTCGCGTTAGGAGGACGACCTTGCCGATTCAAATCGAGGCCGCTCAGGCGTACGATAAGTTCTTACCTGTCGCTCTCACCATTGCAGCCGCCGACATCTTGCCGTATCGCATCGATGCTGCCTTGGCGATCACCAATGTGCGCGAGGCGATGCCGGTGCTTTTGGCGAAGGAGCACCTTTTGGCGGAGCATTTGCCCAAGGTGAATGCGGCGCTTTTGCTCGCGTTGCCCGATATCGCGCTGGCCACGGAATACGCGGCCCTCAAGGCGGAACATGCGCTGCCCACCGAAAAGCTCATGAGGCAAAAGCTCGCCGAAGGATGGCAACTTCGCGCGCTGCTCTTGGGCTCCGCGAAAGTACTCGCGTCCGCGGGATTCGTGACAGCGCAAGAGGTCGATGCGATTGCAGAAGGACGCGGTCAGCGAGACATGGCGCGCGATTGCGTGATGCTCGCAGACCTGTTTCGCAAATACGAATCGACGATTGCTGGGAAACACCCGGTCGACAAGACGCAAATCGACGATGCCGCCGCCGTGGGGTCGTGGCTCTCGGCGAACCTGCGGACCACGAATGCACTCCCGGCGTCGTCGACGTCGTCATCACCGGAAGCCGAAGCGCGGGATCGCATGGGTACGCTGCTCGTGCAGCAATACAACGTGCTGGAGACGGTCTTGCACTACTTTTATGGGAAAAACTGGGATGCGCTGATTCCGTCGCTGCAATCGCGCGCCATCAAGCGAGAAACGCCCGCCGAAGTGAAGTAATCACCCCACCGGAACCGGTTCCTCGTCGGCGTTGGCTTCCGATATCATCCGCGTCAGTTTGTGAAACGATAACGCAATCGCTTGCTCCACGCGAGCTCGCTCTTCGGGCGTGAGCACGCTCGAATGCGCCTCCTGCTGCGGCGGAACCTGTCCTGGGAAGGCTCGCAATGCTGCCTCGAGCCACGGTTTCACGTATCGCGCAAGCATTTGGGGCAGCACGACGGTTTGCTGACGAGCGTGCGCCATTTTGTCCGTTTTTTCGCTCGCATAACCATACACGTGAAGCGCTCCGTCGTGCTCGCCCGCGGGGGTTTCCGACGGAATGATCCGAAAACCCGTCACTTGACGCAAAATCGAGAGCGTGGCGCTGTAGCGCTGCGCTTTGGGCAAGTCCGTTTCGACATAGGTGTTTTGCGTGCACGTGGCCACGAAGAGCCGTTCGCCTCGGCGCGCTTTTTCAGCATAATCGCGCCATACGTCGAGTTGCCATTGCAATGGCGGAAGACTCGCATGCGTACCGTCGATGGCAACGACACCTGCGACATCGTGCCCCGCCATGAGCTCACGACGTACCGCTTGGCACCCTGCGGAATAACCCACCAAAATGACGTCCGAAACGTTCACCGGCGATTTCGTCGTCACGTGCGACATCGTCGTGGGCAATGGCTCGCCCTTCGGATCGTCGTACGCAATGATGGCCGGATCGGGACCGAGCGCCGCGCGCAGTTCGGGATCCATGGGCGACCCGACGAGGTACAGCACCACGAGCTGCCTGGGATTTCCTTGTCCTTGTTGTACGATACGCAGCGGCATCGGCTCCTCCAGTAAACCCATTGCAAGATTGGCTCGATAGCTTGACATCGAATGTACCGATGGGCTTGCCAAGAAGCTGCCCATTTTCGGTATGCCATCGATTGTCCACCACCGATGCTCGGACGGATCGCTTCCGTCTTGTGGCATCATTCGCGGCATGTTCGACTTCTTCAAGGAGCGGCGTCGCAAAGCGGTGCGTGAGCGGCCGTTCCCGGCGGAGTGGCAATCGATTCTCGCAGAGAACGTTCCTTACTTTCGGCGCCTGCGTTCGGAAGACCAGGACAAACTGCGCGATCTGATAAAGATCTTCCTCGACGAAAAACGCTTCGAAGGGTGCGGGGGTCAGGACGTCGACGACGAAATTCGCGTCACGATCGCAGCGCAAGCCTGCATTCTACTTCTGCAGCGCGAGGGAGACGTTTATCCGGATCTGGAAGTGATTCTCGTCTACCCGAGCACGTACGTGGACAGGCGTCCGCGGACGGTCGAAGGCGGCATCGTCATCGAAGAGCCGGAAGCTCGGCTTGGCGAGTCGTGGAGTCGCGGGGTCGTCGTGCTCGCTTGGGATGCGGTGCTGCATGGTGCATCGGACGTGCGCGACGGAAAAAACGTCGTTTTTCACGAGTTTGCGCATCAGCTCGATACGGAAGACGGGGCTGCCGATGGTGCGCCCGTGCTCGAAAAGCGGGCGGCTTATGGCCCTTGGGCTCGGGTGCTCGGAGCTGCGTATGAAGGGCTTTTGCGTGATGACGAAGAGGGAAACAGGACGGTGATCGACACGTACGGGGCGAAAAATCCTGCCGAATTTTTCGCGGTCGTGACGGAGAGTTTTTTCGAAAGACCTCGCGCTTTGCGTGCTCGACATCCAGCGCTCTATGAACAGATGCGCCAGTTTTACCAGCAAGATCCTGCTGCAATGGCGTCATCGGCAGGGTGACGTCGCGCATGCCGAGGGGCGCCGTCACGTGCTAGGAGAAGGCGCTCTGCAACATCAGCGTTCGCGTTGCTCTTTCCAAACGTATGTCTGGACAAACGACCACTCGAAAAAAAGCACTTCTCGTCGCCGTTCAACTGCCGCAGGTTTCGGACGAGGATCACGCCGGTTCTCTTGCCGAGCTCGGGCGTCTCGTCACGACGCTTGGATACGATGTCGTAGGGACGTTGTCTCAACGTCGCGCGCAAGTTTCCAAGGGGGCGGTTCTTGGGCGGGGCAAGTTGTACGAGCTTGCAAAGATCACCGATGGTCCGGGGCCGTCAGGAATGCGGTATCGCAAGCCGGGGACGAGCAAGCGTGACGAGGAAGAAGACGCAGACGAAGCGCCCGAGAGCGTGGAGGAAGAAGCGGGCGATGGTGAGAGCGACGAGGAGGGGTCGGCGAGGATAACGAAGCCCGATGTCGTCGTGGTCGATCACGATCTGACGCCGAGCCAGCTTCGCAACTTGGAGAAGTGCACGGGCCTGACGGTGATGGATCGGGCGGGCGTGATCATCGAAATTTTTCATCGACATGCGCGAAGTCGCGAGGCGCGTCTCGAGGTGGAGATAGCGCGGCTCAACTATGTGGCGCCGCGTTTGCGCGAGACGGGTGGGACGAGCGAGCGGCAGCATTTTCGCGGGTCGGGCGAGACGCAGCTCGATCTGGATCGGCGCAAGATTCGCGATCGGATCGCGGAGCTACGCAAGGAGATCGAAGCGATTGCTCGTGACCAAGCGGTACGGCGTGCGCTGCGTCGAGATGCGCGTCGCGTGGCGCTCGTGGGGTACACGAACGCGGGCAAGTCGTCGTTGATGCGAGCGCTGACGGGCAGTCAGGTGCTGGTCGAGGACAAGCTGTTCGCGACGCTCGATACGACGGTGCGAGCGATCCATCCCGAGGTCAAACCGCGGATTTTGGTGTCGGACACGGTGGGTTTCATCAAGAAGTTGCCGCATGACTTGGTGGCGTCGTTTCGTTCGACGCTGGACGAGGCGCTGGAGGCGTCGCTGCTCTTGTACGTGGCGGACGCATCGGATCCGACGTTTCGCAGTCAGCTCGAAGTGACGACGTCGACGCTCGAGGAGATTGGGGCGGCGGATGTTCCGCACAAGCTGGTGCTGAACAAGATGGACATGGTCGAGGCGACGGAGCGCAAACTTTTGGCGCGCGAATTTCCCGAGGCGATTCTTTTGAGTGCAAAGGATCCGGACGATGTTGAGCGTCTTCGGCAAACCATCGTGGAGATCTTCGAGGCGAAAATGGTGCCTGGAGAGCTTGTCGTTCCGTATGCCAAGCAAGCGCTGGTGAGCGAGGTATACGACAGTGCTCGGGTATTGTCGGAAACGTACGACGAGGAAGGGGCGCATCTGTCCGTTCGTGCCGAGCCTGCGGTGCTTTCGCGTTTGCGTACACTCATTGAAAAATGACGTGTCTTGGCCGACGGCACGTTTTGGTCCTCGTAGAAGATGCTTTTCTTGACGGTCGTGGTGTAAAACCAGGGCCCTGGTGACGATCGAGTCGGAAGGCGGCCATCTAGGCGACGAGCTTGCGGCATTTGCCGAGGCGGAGCTGCATCATCCCGACGATGACGACGTGCAGACGCTGGTCATCATCGGCAATGGGATGATGAGCTATCGGCTTTGCCAGAAGCTCGTCGAGCATCAGGTGCAGATGCACTCGCGCATCGTCGTTTTCGGCGAGGAGCGCTTTCCTGCGTACGATCGGGTGCACCTGACGGACATCTTTTCGGGCCGGCCTGCCGAAGCGCTGATTTTGGCGGAGGAGGACTGGTACGAGGAGAACGGGATCGAGCTCTACTTGGGCAATCCGGTCGTGTACATCGATCGGGAGCAGAGCTACGTGGAGGCGGCATCGGGGGATCGCGTTCCGTACAACCGGTTGGTTTTCGCGACGGGTTCGGAGCCGTTTGTCCCGCCGGTCGAGGGGCTGCGGGTCGCGGATGCGGAGGGCAATCTCAAGCTTCAGAAGCGCGTATTCGTGTATCGGACGTTCGATGATGTTTACACGATCGAAGCGGAGGTGATGGAGGGGACGTCGCGCGCGGTGATCATCGGTGGTGGTCTGCTTGGTCTCGAAGCGGCGAAGGCGGTGTACGACCTTGGGCGACGACTGCACGATATACAGGTCGAGGTGGTGGAGGCGGCGCCGCGTCTGATGCCTCGGCAGCTCGACGATGGTGCATCGGCGCTTTTGAAAGAGAAGATCGAGCAGCTTGGTGTTCGCGTGCATGTCGGGAAGAAGATGTCCCGCGTGGTGTACGACGAAGATGCCGAGCGGCTGATCATTCATTTCGACGACGAAAAGGCGACGCGGCTGGAAGACCGAATGCTGACGGCGGACATGATCGTCGTGTCGACGGGTATTCGGCCGCGGTCGGAGCTGGCGCGGGCGGCAGGGCTCGATCTTGCACCGAATGGCGGCATCATCGTGGATGATCAATTGCGGACTTCGGACGAGCAGATTTATGCAATTGGTGAATGCGCGTCGCACAACGGTACGACCTATGGGCTCGTTGCGCCGGGTTATCAAATGGTGGACGTGCTCGTGGCGAACCTCATGGGAGAGGACGCGCGGTTTACGGGGGCGGATCAATCTGCAAAGCTGAAGCTTCTCGGCGTGACGGTTGCGGCCCTTGGCGAATACGACGGCGACACGAAACCGCTGTCTTCGGCGCTCAAATACACGACGGGCGGCGTGTATCGAAAGCTCGTGACCAGGCAAGGAAGGTTGATTGGTGCGGTGACGATTGGTGATTGGGACAATCTCGATCGGATTCGTGATGCATTGGTCAATCCGGCGCCGATGTCGTTTTGGGACATGCGGCGATTTCGATCGACGGGGAATTTGTTTCCACGCGAGGAATCGAAGAAGGTCAGTGACTGGTCGGACGATGCCATCGTGTGCGGGTGTGTGCGCGTCACGCGTGGGCAGCTTGGTGCGGCGATTGCTGCTGGAGCGACGACGGTCAATGAGCTTTCGAAACGAACGGGAGCGGGGACTGTTTGTGGGTCGTGCAAATCGCTGCTTGCGGAGTTGATTGGCGAGGACGAGCTCGAGACGATGCAGATTGCGCTGCCGGATGCGATTGCATTTCGTGATCGTGCGGCGGTGAGCGCGCGTTCGTCCAACATGATGCGGCGGGATCGCACGGGACCCTTGTCGGTCACGAAGCGTTCTGGTTCTTCGGCGCCTGTGTCCGTGCGTCGGCCGGGGCTGTCGGCGCCTACGGTCGGTGTGCCGGGTTTTCAGAACATCGTCATGCCGGGACAACTCGTGCGTGGGCCCAATCGCACGCTCGCAGCGGAAGCGGTCATGCCGGTACAAACGCCGGCGGGGCCGTATCGGACGCAGCTCGACGCGCACGAGGCTTCGGATGAAGACATCGACAACATGTTTGCATCGAGGCGTGCGCACGAGCCGGACGAGGCGGAGATATTCGGGCCGGCGTCGCGACGCACGACGACTCGAAGGCTGAAGGCGGTAGCACGTCATCCGTCGTCCGCGCCCGATTCGATTGAAGTCATCAAACGTTCGCTTCTGCCGCTTGCGCCGGAAGACGAAGTGGAGGTGGGGTTGTCGTCGGATAGAGCGCCAGCGCTGCTCGAGGAAGGAGGCGTTCTTTCTGGCGATTTGCGTGTGCCGTCATTGCCGATGCCTCCGAGTTTCGAGAGCAGTGTTTTCAGCGCGACCGACGTGTACGAGGAGGAGGATGAATACGATACGGAGGCCGAGGAGGCGTTCAATGCGCTCGACGGCCCGCTTTCGACGCTGCACCAGCAGAAGCTCGTGCACGCGCGGCGCAGTTGGGTTCCGGTGCAGCCGCGGCGGAGCATGCGTCCTTCGGGCAATGCGCCATCCGATACGCAATCGGTTGCTCCAGGTGGTCGGAGCGAGGCGATGTCGCCCGAACCGGGGTATCGTGCGCTTGCCACGGCGTCCATTGCGGCCATTGCGCTGTCGATCGTTGCGATCGTTTCTCGACCCATTCCAATACCGCAATCGAGCGCGGTGCGTCAGGGGGTCGGGCGCGTTCTCACCGAAAACGCGTTCCAACAAGCGACCGGATACTTGCTCGTACTGATTTCGCTTTTCAGTTTGGTTCTTTCACTGCGCAAACGGTGGAGACGTTTTCAACTTTTCGATTTCCCGTTCTTTCGTGTGATTCACGTCGTCTTGGGCACCTCGACGCTCTTGGTTTTGGCGATGCACACGGGATTGCGTCTGGGCCAGGGCCTCAATTTGGCGCTCGCCATCGATTTCCTCGCCGTATGCATCCTGGGTGGCGTGGCAGGTATCGTCACGGCCAGCTCGCATCGTTGGGATGGGATGACGGCGCGCGATCGAAGGGTTCTCACGACGCGCGTGCACCTCGCCGCGTTTTGGCCATTGCCCGTTCTCGTGGCGCTGCACGTGTTTCAAGTTTATTACTATTGAAAAAGCTCGGCCAAGTGGCGAACATGGTCGCTCACGGTCATCTGCCGTGACACGATCGAATGTGAGGAGCTTATGGAATCACGAGCCGTGCGAAGATCCTGGTTTGTCGCATGCGCAATGCTCGCGCTCGCTCTTCCGGCAGCATCGCAAGGGTGCACGGAAACTGGGCAAGTGACGACGAGCGGTGCTGGTGGCATGGGCGGAGCAGCGACCGGAGGGCAAGGAGGCGAAGGCGGTTCTTTCGTCGGTCCGGTATCTGGATCCGGCGGTTTTTCCGGTACATGCAATCCGGTGTGCGATCCGACGCAAGTGTGTTCGCACGGCGTGTGCGTACCGATTGGAGGGTGCACGAGCGACGCACAGTGTAAAAACGACACGTATTGCGATCCCACGACGAAGCAGTGTTTGCCGTGGGAAGGCAAAATGCCTGGCAATGATCCAAGCTGCATCAATGTGATTGCAGCGGGCATTTTTTCGCCACGGGTCAAGTGTGAATTCGCCAAAGCACCCGACGGAGATGCTTTTCCCCAGCACGTCGACGTGCAAGGTACGCCCATCGTCGTCAATTTCAACAAGCCTGCCGCGGCGGGGCCTCCGAGCATTGCGGCAAGCTTCACGGCGACGGTCGTCGGCAATTACACCGAGGATCTCGGCGTGATTCGCGTGCTTCGCGGTTCCGATTGCACGCTCGAAGCCAACCTCGGCGGCACGGACCTCGATAACGACGGCATCCCCGATTATACCGTTTCATCGGCGACGCTTGCGTCGGGAGATCTCGATGGCGATGGCGTTGCTGAAATCGTCGCGTACGGGGCTGATGGTTCCACGCTTGCATTCACGCGCAAAAATGGAACGTGGGGTCTTTTGTGGAAGTCGCCGTTTCAGGCGGGCATCGTGGGAGGTCCGTGTGATGGGGGCAATCACCGGTGTCCCGTGGGATGGGGCGGGCCGTCCATTCACGACATCGACGACGACGGCAAACCCGAAATCATTCGCGAAGGCGCTGTGCTTCGATCCGACGGTACGCTGGCCGCGGGAGCTCCGGCTGGGTACGCAAGTTATTCGGCGGGCCTCTTCTCGGTTGTTGCAAACCTCGATCAGGACCCGAACATCGAATTCACGAATGGGCAATTCATTTGGGAATGGGTCGGCGGCGCGTGGGCGCAAGAACCTGGTTTCCCCGGCGCAAATGCGTCCGCACCCGGTCACGTGGCCGTGGCGAATTTCGGTGCGTACGGCGATGGCATTCCGGAGAAGAACCCCGAAATTGCCGTCGTCCGCAACAGTTTCGTCATGGTCTACGCCATTGACGGCACGCTTGCTCAACCTCCGGTGGCCGTTCCTGGTGCAGGGGGCGGCGGGCCTCCAACGATCAGCGATTTCGACGGCGATGGTTTGCCCGAGGTGGCCGTTGCCGGTCAAGCGTTCTACACCATTTACGACATCGATTGCGGCGCGGCTCCTCGGCCGGGTGGAACGTGCAATGCGGGGCCCTGCGATTTCGCCGGCGCCACGTGTGCTCCGGGGAGCTACATTCTCTGGTCGCGCTCCACGCAAGATCTCTCGTCGAACGTGACGGGATCGAGCGTATTCGATTTCGAAGCCGATGGCTCGAGCGAAGTCGTTTACGGTGATGAATGCTTCGTCCGCGTGTACGACGGTGATACGGGCGACGTACTTTTCAGCCAATACCGCTCGTCGTGCACGTGGTACGAAAACCCGCTCATTGCCGATGTCGACGGAAATTTCCGCGCGGACCTCGTAACACCCTCCAACAAGGCGTGTTCGCCCGATGGAACGGGTATCGTTTGCCAAACCCTCGACGCGAATGGAGTCGACCCGCAATTCCCCGGCGTACGTTGCACGACGAATAGCGAGTGCCTTTCGGGCGTTTGCGATGCGGGGCTTTGCCGCTGCATGGAAACCAAGCAATGCTGCAGCGCAAATGACGACGCTGCGTGCATTGAAGAAGGCTTCAAGTGCGCGCCGCCGCCTGCGGGCACGCCCGGAGCAGGCAATACGTGCCGGGCGGGTCACCCGCATGGCGTCTCCGGCATTCGCGTTTATTCGGATACCAACGACAAGTGGGTTCGCTCGAGGACCATTTGGAATCAGCATCCGTACGCCGTGACGCACGTGCAAGAAGACGGTACCATTCCTCAGACGAGCGCGTGGACGAACAATTGGGACGATCCAGACCTCAACAATTTCCGCCAAAACGTTCCTGGCAATGCCAATGGGGCCGCAACGGGTGATCCAACGGCTGGAGCAAGCGAGCAATACGCGTGTACGGGCGCGGGCGTCGAAATTGGCGCTCCCATCTGCAATCGCGGCGCGGATCCGGTCGCGGCGGGGCTATCCGTTGGCTTCTACGTTGGAGCTCAAAAGGTTTGCGAGGCGAAAACGACGGAAATCATTCTACCCGAAGAATGCCGACTCGTAAGCTGCGTATGGACCATGCCTCCGCAAATCGAGAGCGAAAAGGTCGATGTCACCGTCATTCCCAATGACGACGGTGCTTATGCCGAATGCAAACCCGGCAACAACCTCGGAACGATCTACGGCGTCTTCTGCAAGCCGCCGACTTGAGGCGTCGACGTCGCATTGGCGCAACTCGGCGGGAGCTTTGGCACGAGTGACCAGGTAAAACCATCGACACTCTCGCGCTTTTTGCTCTCGCCCTCCTCGCGCTGAATCTTCTTTTTCACCTTCTTGAAACACGGCCCGAATGCATCGTCGGGGATGTTCACGGTTGCCGATGCTTTCTCGATGACGTCGGCGAATCGGGAAACCGCTTCTGCGCCGAGCTCTTTCTCGAGCAGGGTTCTGAATGTCGTGGCACCGACGCCGGTCGATTGCGGACCAGACGCCGCGTCTGTTGGCGTTTGTTGTGCGACCATTCGAAGGAAATCTTCGAGTGATCGTTTTCCGCTGCTGCTGGCTCGAATTTTTGCATCGAGCTCGGCCGCATACAGCATTCCGCGATCATCGGCGTGCTCAATTGCGGTCGTGTTGCCTTTTGCTTCGAGTGTCGCGAGGGCAGTGCGGAGCCACGGCGACGCAAAATAGCGTTCGGCCCGCTTCGCAAGCTCGGATGCAATGTCAGCCGGACTGGCGAGACTCGAACGGCGCAGTGTTTCGAGCGCATTGTACGTGGCAAACCCTTCGTCGAACCAGCGAACGTTCATGAGGTTCGGGCCACGAGCGCTACGGATGAAAGCTCGTGTGACGGATAGTTTTTCTGGCCAACCGAATGTAGATTCGTTGTCGACGGTGGCAATGGCGCTGCGTCCGAACACGCCGACGTCGAAACGTTGCCCGGTCTTTCCCGTTGGACGAACAAAAAGGTCGAATTGTAATTCCGGATTATCGGAGGCTACCGTGCGCGCTGAAAGCCACGCGCGGTTTGCCCACGGAGCCACATCGAGCACGTCGAATGGACTCTTACCAAGCGTAATCCATCGAAATCGGACGCCTGGGGGCGTGTTTGCTGGTGTGGAAATGATGGCAATTGCGTGGAGCGACCCGGCTGCCCAGATGGCACCTTCGAGCGCCGATGGCGGCTCTTCCACGACGGCTTCCTCCGTCCCAAAAGTCGAAAAACCTCGAGCGTCCGAGCCGAGTGCCTGCAAGTCCCACCGAATGCGGATCGTGTGCGATTCGGTCGTCGACGGCAGCAAAAAAAGCGCTCGGCCAATGCCAAGTATGCCAGCGGCGCTCGTCGCGAATTCATCCGGTGCAGCGTCTGCAGGAGGCAATTCGAATCGATAATTGACCGTTACGGGCCCGCGCGCTCGCCGCTCGCTACGCCATTCGATGGCTCCAGGCTTGCTCGATTCGGCTGCGGCCACGCGCCGCAAGGCGAGACTTCCTTCACTGTCGCGCGCCGCGAGATCCTCGATGCGATCGGCCATTGCTGCTGTTGCGCTTCGAGAGGCGAAGTGCAGGACGATCGGGTTTGTCTCGCCGAAATCGACGGGAGGCACGGAAAATCGCATGGTGACATCGATGGCTGCGATTTGGCCGGCGTCGTCACGCGTTGGTGCGAGATGAAGATCGAGCGTTCGATGTGCGGCGGCATCGGATGGCGAAACCGCTGGAAGCGGCGCATTCACCACGGGGTACTCGACGGGCGGACAGGGCTTCTCGATGAAGACCTGCTGCGGCGTGCACGCGAGCGCTCCGCATGCCGCGACGAACGCGGCGCTCACCTGCAAAACGTGATGATGGGGCAGGGACAAACGCACGGTGGAGCGAGCATACTTCTGCCACGCGTGCGGGTGGACCAGAATTCACAAGCGCAAATCGAGGGCCGACAAGAAGTAGTTGGCTTCGGCGGTCGTGCGCGAGCTACTTGACGACGGAAACTCGAGCTTGCGATAGGCGGCGCCGACGCATGTCTCGAAGTTTTTGTCCCACCAGGGCTGCGAGTATGCGGATATGGGCTTGATTTTGACGTCCGAAACGCGGCCTTTGGCATCGATGTCGAAGATGACTTTGAGGCTGCCCGCGGCATCGGGTTTGCTCTTGGCTTGCGCGCGGTAGCAGTCGCGCACTTTGGGACGTGCAGTGTCGATGATCGACGTGATGCTCTTGGTGTCTTCGTCGAGTCCCGTGTGCCCCGTGATCGTCACTGCCGGCGCTGCATCTGGCTCCGTGCTGCCTTCGGATCCCGTTTGACCTGCAATGGTTGCGGTGGGTGGTCGCGGCTCTTCTTGCGGCACGGCTGCACGCCCTTGATCCGTTGCAGGGGGCGGTCGAGGCACTGGAGGCGGCACGTTTGCACGTCCTGCAGCCTTCGGCCCGTCTTCGGTGACGGTCGCAAGGGGAGCTGCCCGGTTCAACCACAGTTTCTGCTGGAAGACTGATCATGAGCCCGAATCCGGCCCCGAATCCCGTTCCCACGACGAACGAAATGACGGCGACGTTGAGCAAGTACCAACGCGACGGAGCAGGTTTGGCTGCACCGGTTTGTCGCAACCGATCCCGCTCAACCTTGCATTCGGCGAGCTCTGCTTCGCGCGCTTCGAGCGATGCCTTGCTTTCCTCGAGCTTGGCTTCGAGCGTGTTGATGCGGAGCCGGGATGCTTCGAGGTCATTGCGGTAGTCCATCGTCTACCTCGGGTTTGTCGGGGCCTACTTCACTTTCGAGCGGCCGCGCCCGCCTTGTGCCCTTTGGCAGCGGTGCGCGGTGTGGTCTTGGGCTTTGTCTTGGGTGTCGGTTTGGCCGCAGCCTTCGCAGGAGCTTTGGGGACGGGGATCTTGTAGGTTCGCCCCATCTTGAGATCGATCGTCTTCAGGCTGTTCGCTGACTGAATCGCTTCGACGGTCGTGCCGTAGCGCTTGGCGAGCACGTGGAGCGTGTCGCCGTTACGTGCCTTGTGCATGACGTAGGTTTGTCCGACGTGCGGCGGCGCAACCCTCTCGCGCTTCAAGAACGTTTCCGCGCGCCGTCCCAGCGTTTGCGCAATCGGACTCGAAAAACGTACGTGCAGATGGTTCGCATGCCCGCGCGCGTGACGCACGTACGGGCGCGGATGCTTGTTACGAACCTGAAACAATCGATCCACGAACGCTTCGTCTTCGCCGTGCGAAAGCGCGTACTTCACGAGCATGCGCTGAATCGCCGTGTCGACGAGGACGAGCTCCGTGTCCGTTTCCGTGACGATGGTCTTGATGAGGGCGTACGTTCGTTCGAGGTCCAAGTTTTTCTCGGTGCCTCGGACAAACACCGACTTCGGCGGTGAGTGGTAGTAGCCGAGATCGACATCGCGTCCCGATTGGTGGCTCTTGTGCGGCGAAAGGTGCCCTCCGCGCTTCGAGCTGATGTGCCCAATCGCAAGCGGCGGCGCGCCCGGATGTTCCGCCACGACCTTCTCGATGCTCCGCGCGATCCCGTCGATCGTCTCCTGCGTGCCCCATGCGCACGAAGGATCCTGCACGATCCACTTGTCGCTCTTCGGCATCTGCACGCCGTTGACGAGAGCTCCTGCGTTGGGTGTTCCGAGCGCGAGCGGTCCTACGGATGCCGGATCTTTCTTGTAGCGTTTCTCGAGGTCCGCAGCGCTCAGCGTAAGCAGCGGCGACTTTGGTGGAGCAGGACGAACCGCGCGCACGGCGGGCTCGGCTTCGGCAACGGGCGCGTCCGACGTTTCGTCGTCGTGATCGTCGTCGAGCTCTTCCTGCTCGTCCTCGTCTGTCGCGACGGGGTAAGAGGGCTCATCCGCGGCATTGGGATCCGCCGGAACGTCCGTCGCCACGATGATTTTCACCGTAGGCGCGGGCGGAGGCGATGGGGGTTTGTCCGCGTGCGTTGCCGCAGGCGACACGGCCCCCACGACCTTGGGAGGTGGTGCAGCAGCCGCTCCACATGCTGGAGCGATGAGCAAGACCAGCACGAGCCAGCGCCACATCGATCGGAACTATAGCCGCGGCTCGTACACCGACGCCACTCTTTGAGCTTTGCTCTTCTTCACACTCGTCGGGGCTGTCCCTTCACATACGTGATCGATGTTTCGCTCCAGAACGAAATGCGGCGCCAGAAAGCCGCAGAGGAGTCGAAACATGTTCGGATTCTTCGTCGGTACCGCTTGCCTCATCGGCCTTGTCTACACGCTGCGTCGTGGCGCTTGTCACGGTGGTTTCGGCTACCGGAACTACGCGCGGTTCGCGGGTTGCGGCGGCTATGACACACGCTCTTGCGCGTGGAACGACCACGATGTCGAAGGAGAACGCGGCCATCCGTTCCGCTCACACGGACGTGAACATTGGCAGCATGGGGCGCCTCCCATGGCGTTCTTCTTCTTGCGACGCGTATTCCAGGCTCTCGACACGACACCGGGCCAGGAAAAAGTCATCCGAGCAGCCGTCGAGGAGCTCGTCGAGGTGATGCGCAAGCATCGTGGTGAGCTGCAAAAGAGCCGCGAAGACATCGCGCGTGTGATGCGTAGCTCGAGCTTCGACGAGACCGCGATGGGTGAGCTGTTCGCACGCCACGACGCATCGCTCGACGCGCTTCGCAAGGCTGCTGTGGGTGCACTTGCGAAGACACACGAAGCGCTCGACGAGGAACAACGCAGGCGCTTCGCAGACATGATCGAACGCGCGGGCGGCTTCGGATTTCGTGGCGGTTGGGCGTGAGGGGAACGTTCGCGACATTCGCGAAAAATGATCTGAACACAAACGAATTGGAAGACGAACGAGGCGAATCATGAAACGACGACTGTTGATCGTGCTGCTCACGCTGGGGACCATCGGTGGTTACGCAGCCGGTTTTGCGAGCCTGAAGTGCCACCACCAGGCGAAGCGACGGGCCTTCGAACATCACGTTGCGAAGATTTGTGTCGATGCGGCGAAAGGTGCCGAGGCAGGGACTGCGCAGACGCCGTGAGCGATCAGGAAATGCTTTGTGTACCAACCGTTTGCTCGGCTGGCGCCGGTGAAGCCGTCATGGCTTGCGCAGTTGGCCCGAATTGGGGTTTGTAACTGAGCTCCACCAGCAGTTTGTCGAAGTCTTCGATGGGCATCGTGCAATGCCCGTACTTGTCGATGACGTCGCTCTTGACTCCCTCGAACCACGATCGCTGCGGATCCATGGGATCGTCGTAAAGCACGGTGCCTTTGATGCGATCGACCGCGAGAACGCGGACTTTGTGCGCCGCGTGTTCGGCACAGCCGTTCGACGCGGCGCGCCTGATGGGGCTGCGAACCTTCGACAATTCGATCGTGGCGAACACCGGTTCACCGGCGCTCGTCGAGCGCTCGATGATGTTCATGCCGTCTCGATGCAGATCGGGAAGTTTGGACGGGTCGAGGCCGAGCAATTTCACGAAAGGGGCAAACCCGTCGGAGATCGTCTTCCACGTTTCGCCGGAGGTGGCGACGAGCAGCCTCTCGAAGGCTTTCAAGCTCAGGCCCGTTCCCGTGTTGTCTTCGCCTTGAAACTGGGCGTCGATGTCGTTGCGGTAGTCGAGCTCCGGGTAGGCGTATTCCATGCAAGCCACTTGAAAAATGCGGCTGATGGGGCTGCGACGAAATTCGTGTTCGTCGGGAGCGAGGACGTCTTCGTCGCGGGAAAGCGCATCGCCGTTGCGGAGTGTCACGCAGCCGCGAGGTGTTACGAGCCCTGCGCAAAGTCGTGCGTACTCGGCGGGATCGCGTTCCGCCATGTAAATTTCGACGCACGTGGCTGCGCACGTGCCTTTGAGTCCCTGCGTGATTCGGCCTGGATTTGCGATGTTGCGAATGATCTCGCCAAGAAGAATGGTTCGTCCGGGCGCATCCTCGAAGTTTACGAACATCGGCTCATCGGCGACGTCGAGCAGATGCATGTACAGAGGGCGACCGAAGGCGTCCTTGCGGATGAACAGCTCACGATCGGCGAGATGGTGCAGCGCTTGGACGCAGCGCTTGCGCCAAATGCCGATGATCTCCTTCTCCCGCAGCGGGTAGGACGCGTTTACCGGCTGATCCAGCCGATCCTCGAGCGCGTCGATCAACTGCTGCGTATCCTCGAATTCGATCACGTTTGCCTCCAGCGGTGGCCGAGCATGCTGTCTGCATCCGCCCCTGACAACCTGCGACTCAGCCGTAAATCTTGCCGTGCACGCTCGACGACGGCAACAAGTCTCTTGGCACCGAGCCTACCGCGATGCACGGTGGTGGCGCTGTGACGATAGAGCGCTCAGACGTGCATCGGCCGACGTCGATTCACCGGATCTTACCCGTCGTTGCAGCCATGTGCACCAGCGTTGTCGCGCTCCCGGAAGCTCGCGCGCACTCGATTCCAGGTACGCAAACACTGCACGATCTCTGCCGCGCGGCCGACGTCGTTGCCGTTGGTCGGATCACGTATGTCGCGAAGGCCGCACCGAACGAAAAGGCACTTCCGCCCGTCGATGCCGACGTGCTCGAGCTCTTGCGTGAAGGCGACGCGAAGAGCGGCACCATCCGGTTTCTTCCGCACAGGCACGGCAACGATCAGTACGTCGTCGGGGAAGAGCTGCTGCTTTTTCTCGAGCACACGCGAACGCCCGAGCGAGTCAACGAAGCGAAGTATGAAGCGGTCGAGGCGATCTCGGAACGAATCGTGCTGCCGGCGGATCGCCGTACCGAGTGGATCGATGCGGCTCGAACGTATGCGGCGCTCGGCAAAGGACCGCGAAACGCGACCGATCCGCAGAAGCTCGGGCGCATCACCATCGCGATGCTCTCGCGTCGCGACACGAAGCTGGCTCACATGGCACTGCGAGATCTGACGCTTGCCGGTGCATCACTCCTGATTTCGGAGAGCGATGTTCCTGAGCTCTTGCGCGTCGTCGACGATAGGTCTCGCCCAGCGATGCTGCGCGTTGGGCTCTTGTCGGAGCTCGAACGGCGAAAGCTCACGCGCGTCGGATCGCACTGGGTTTCGGTGCTCGAGTCGGCATCGTCGAACGAACGATCGGCCGTGATTGCAGGCGCGAAGAGCAGATGGTTCGTGCCCGAGGTCAATGCGGCGCTCGTAGCGATCGTCGACGCAGCCGCGCCCGACGAAGCGACTTCGGCTGCGCGAGCGGTGGGGGCCGAGGGCAATGATGTAGCGGTGGATGCGCTCGTCCGGGCCGTGAGCAGGGAGCCTGCCGAGCTACGTTTTGCGGCACTCGGCAGCTTGCGACGCATCAACACACCACGTGCACGAGACAAACTCGCGGAGTTTGTCCAATCGCATGCGGATGCGGAGACGCGCAAGGTGGCGGCAACCGAGCTCGCGTTGCTTCCACCGGTGCCGGTTGCCGCGAAAAACCCTGGAGGGACAAACTCGATGCAGCCCCGATCGAGTCGGGTGATCTGGTTTGTCCTCGGCGCGCTCGTGTTGGGTGCCGTTGCGGTTTTTTTGAAAAAATTGTGGACGAAGAATCCGAGTTAGCGCCGCGACGGCGCCTTCTGCTCCTCGATCCATGCATCCACTTCGTGCCACTGTTCGTAGAGCCAATGGATGCGCGCGGCGTCGGACTGCGGAACGTTTGCCGAAGGAACGCGGAAAAACTTGATGCGAATGGTTCGTCCGAGGAGCGCGCCGCCAATCCAATCGCTCATTTTTCCCGCTCCCTCGAGCCCGACGTGAGCCCAAAATGCGACATCGTGATCACCTTTGCGCGACAAAAGCGCGAGCGATCCTCCAAGGTGCAGGGGCAAAACGTTTTGGAGCGTCCGCGCTCGATCGAATAATTCCGGATTGTTTTTTTGAATGTCGGCCAAACGCTTCGCCTGCTTCTCCTTCGTGAACCTCGTGCCCTCGGGGTAAATGATCACAATGCCCTCGGGACCCAGGTTGTCCGCAAGCGACTTGACTTGCTCGATGTCCGACGTGTCCCGCGTTCCGCCCCGACGAACGAATGCCGTCGGAATGCGGTGTCCGACGACGTCCACACACGGATTCCAAAGCACTTCGCGCTTCATCACGTAACGCACGTGCTTGGCAAACGGGTGCCCAATCACCGCAAGAGGAAGCATCGTATCGAGAATGCTCGTGTGCCGCATGAATACGAGCACCCGGCCGCCAGCCAATTCCTCCGCCCCCTCGATGACGACCCGCATTCGATAAATGAACACCGCTGCCTGCACCATGGCATTGGCCCACCACGCTTCGGCCTTGGCGGTCAGGCGAATTTCGCGTTCGCGCGGCGCACCCCAGAGGCGTCCACCGCGAAGGAACGCATCGAACAACATCACGAGACCAATGGGATGAAGTCCAATCAAAACGACAATCGATGCATAAAAACGTACCAATCGAAAATCATTCCGCCGCACGACGTCGAGCGCCGCAAGCACCGGCAAGGCAACGGGAGCCACTCCGACGACAAGTGATGTCAGTAAAAAAACACCCGGAATCGTGATGGCACGACGAGCCCAAATGGCGAAAAATGATTCCGTCGGTACCACTCGAGGTGGATGCAAAAGCTCAGTTGTTTTCATTACTTGCAGAACGGGGGCGGATTCTTTCGATGGTGACGCTTTTATCGCTTCAGCGCACGCGTTTTCGTTCGAGCGCTGCGCGACTGCCCCAAGGACAAGCAAACGTAGAGGGTTTTGTCAAAATCCACAACGTCGGGATGCGAGGTGGTTCGTCCGGGAACGGACCGTCTCCATCCGTGAAATACACGATGCCATCCGGCAAGTGCAAGCGTAGAAAAGCCTCCTCGAACACCTTGCGCAAATCCGTCCCGCCCCGACCAACCACTTCCGATAGTTTGCCTGCAAAAGGATAGACACGCTGTATTTCGGCGTCGCATTCGACGACGGTCATGAATGCTTGCTCGTGGATGAGGCGCAAGTGCTTTGCGATTTCCTCGAGCTCGGCCGACGTCATGCTGAGCGACGTATCAATGGCAATGAGCAGGCGCGGTCGGCTCATGGCGCGAGGCGACCATGCGCGGCCCGGCACTTCGCCCAAACGATTCGGAAAACGGCGGCTCGGCCGCGCAAACGTGCCTACGGGCGTGCGCTCTTGCGACGCAAACATGGAAAGGGCCGTTTTCCAATCGACCCAATAGGTGGGAGGACCGATCCAAGCGTCGATCTCTTCAATCCATTTTCCTGGATCTTTGCCAGCCAAAAGCCCGCGCCGCGGATCGTCCTGGTCGCCCGTGTCGCCCGCTTCTTCGATGGATTGCGCCAAAAGCTGCCGCGTCTGTTCAATCGCGCCCGGCTGCCCGGCCGTCTTCTTGAATCGCCTATGATCATCGACGACTTCGCCGCTTGCCACATTTGCGCCGAGTTTTCCCGATCGCGCAGCTTCGAGCAATTTTTCGTAACGTTCGAGCGTACTTTGCCCCGCCCGCAATCCGAAACGAGTATACTTTTGCCATAGGATGGGATCCGGCAAAGGTTCTTCGATGTATTCATTGGCGCTCATTTCCAGTGCCAAGTCGAGCAGTTCCGGCTCCGCTACGTCGGCAAACTTTGGATGGCTCAAGTGGCCGAGCACGACGTGGTGCACTTCATGCAAGAGCACGCCGCGCAGGAATTGAGGTTCGCGCATGAACGAGTCGACGTTGATGTGCAGGAAAAACCGGCCATCGTAAAGCGATACCGCCATGCGTTTGACCGATGGATCGGCGACGGGAAGCATGTTCCCGAGCGCCGCGGCATAATAGGGATATCGCTGCGAAAAGTCGCTTTTCGTGATGAAATCGTCCAGGAACGTGCGAACTGCGTCGACCATGGCGTTCGGTCACGAGGGGCGAATTGGAGTGATTCCCAGCCGTTTGCAGGTGCCGACCAAATCGAGCGCCCAGCGTTCGGGCAGGTCGACGAGCAGTCCGCCAAGGCTTGCGCGCACGGGATTGCTTCGCTTGACGTCCGCAAGTTTCGGGTGGCGTTCGAGGTGCGAACAAAGGGCCGTCACGACGAACGCGATGCGGTGTTGTTTCAAAGGTTCCACCGCAAGCTGCTTTATTTTTCGCTGCGCGCTCGAACCAATGTACCTCTCACACAGTTCTTCGGGACGTATTTCGACGATTGATACCGTCGTGGGATTTCGCCCGAACGACTCGACGAGTTTTTCGCGTTGATCGCCCGGAAGGTCACCCAAAAGCGCTTCGAATGCACCCAGCGTGATGCGTCCTTCGGCAAGGAGCACACCAGCTTCGGGGCCTTCGAGCAGTCGGCAAAGACGTGTCGTGATTTCGTCGAGGCGATCGGTTTGTCCTGACGATGCATACCCGCGAACGGTATGCTCGAGGTCCGCCCGTCGGTCGTATTCGGAAAGCAGCTCGCGCACGTCGAAGGGCAATGACGACGACCATGTCGCGCGACTCGAGACGACGATTTCGACCCATGAAGGTGGCAAGTATCCACTGAGCGCATCGCGTAGAAGTCCCACGTTTTCGATTTCGCGCGGAAGCAGCGCGCTCAGAATGTGCGACACGTACGTCCACGTGCGAGGCGGGACGTCGTCGAGCACGCGTTCGTGCGCTTGCGCGACCGCAATGATGCCGGGATGCACGCCGTTCATTTGCGCCCAACCCAGCCAGCTCGTGCGATCCGCTCGAACGGGCAAGCTCAAGAAACGAGCTCGCAAGGCTTTGTCGAGCGGCGTGACGTGGTAACCTTCGCTTTCCGGGTTTATCGCGGCAAAACACGCATAACCGGGCGGCAATTCGTATCCGTGCAGCCTTCGAGCGCTCAGCAGTTGCAGGGCTGGTTGCTGGATGTATCGCTCGGCGCGATTGAGCTCCTCCAGCATCAGGATGCCGGCTCCGCTCTGCGGAAGGACGTCTGGAAGGGCATACTTCGTGCGACCGTTTTCGATCACGGGCAAACCCACGAGGTCCGGGGGTTCGAGCAGCGACAGATCGAGCACGACGTGGGCGATGCCAAGTCGATCGGCAAGTTTTCTGACGATTTCGCTCTTGCCAATGCCCGTGGGGCCTTCGAGCAGGACCGGCCGGCGCGCTCGATACGCGAGCTCGAGCACGGCCTCCAAACGCGGGCCTACGGGGATGTGCGCGGTGCGAGCTTCGGGGATCGGTGCTTTGGCCACGGGGGCGTTTGGCTAGCACGAAATGACGTGGTTGCCACATCGCTCGCGAGAGAAAAACGAGATCGAGATACACCTTGCGGCTCGAAGGTTGATTCTCTATGCTTTGTCTCGAGGTCTTTTTTACGATGATGTCCACCGAGTCGCGGTCAATGCCGATTTCCTCCGAAGTGTCACCCTATTTGTCCGGAAACTATGCCCCAGTGCATACGGAATCGTCCGCGCGCGATTTGCGGGTCATTGGAGAAATTCCGCGGGATCTCGCAGGAACGTTCGTGCGTAACGGTGCGAATCCGCGTTTTCGGCAGGAGGGCCGCCATCATTGGTTCGATGGCGACGGGATGCTTCATGCCGTGCAATTCGAGGACGGGCGCGCAGCGTACACGAATCGATGGGTGCGCACCGCTGCATTTCTTGCCGAAGAGAAAGCCGGCAAGTCCCTGTGGCGAGGCGTTTCGGAACGCCCCGACTTCACCAACCCCAGCGGACCCTTCAAAGATTCGTCGAATACCGATGTCGTCTATCACGCCGGTCGATTGCTGTCGCTTTGGTGGCTCGGTGGAGCTGCTTATGTCGTCAAATTGCCCAGCCTCGAAACGTGCGGCACCGAAACGTGGGGCGGCAAAATGCCCACGGTTTCTGCGCATCCCAAAGTCGACGCCGTCACGGGCGAATTGCTGCTTTTCGATTACAAACCCTTTCCGCCGTACCTCACGTACGCCGTCGTGGCTCCTACGGGCGAGGTCGTTCACCACACGACCATCGATTTCCCAGGTCCGCGTTTGCAACATGACTTGGCAATCACCGAGCATTACACGCTCTTTTTCGACATGACCATGATGTGGGATCCAGAGCTTCTCGCCATGGGAAAAACCAAGGTCAAGTTCTTTCGCGACAAACCTGGTCGCATTGGCATCTTGCCGCGCTACGCGCCTGGATCCGATATTCGCTGGTTCGAAACGTCGCCATTTTACATGTACCACACCATCAACGCGTGGGAAGAAGGCGACAAAGTGGTGCTCATTGGATGCAAAATCGACGCACCGCTCGTCGGCGATCCAGCGAATCCGGCGCGCGACGTTCCAAGCATCGGGTTTCTCCGTCTGGAGCCGTGCCTCTATCGCTGGGAATTGGATCTTTCGACGGGCACCGTGAAGGAATGCCAGCTCGATGATGCGCTTTCGGAATTTCCGCGCATGGACAACCGAGCGCTGGGACGCAAAACGCGCTACAGCTACAACCAACGTTTTGCCAATGCGCCGACGCTTCTTTTCGATGGTGTCATCAAGTACGACATCGAAAAGAATTCGAGCACCGCGCACTCGTATCCGCATGGGTCATTCGGCGGCGAGGTCGTGTTTGCGCCACGTATCGGTTCGACTGCGGAAGACGACGGGTACCTGGTTACGTTCGTGGTCGACGAAGCGAGCGGCAAGAGCGAAGCGTGGGTATTGGATGCGAAAAACGTCGAGGCCCCGCCACTTGCGCGCGTGGAAATTCCGCAGCGAGTGCCGACGGGGTATCACGCGTGGTGGGTCCCCGCAGGCGCGTAAACGCGACGACAACGGCAAATCGACGAATTATTTCCCGTACATCTTGGCGAATTCGGATTCGATGATCGGCGCGGTCTGATCACCGGCCGAGTTTTCTTCGCCGTATTGCTGTTCGCCGTAGGTCCAAGGCTCGACGAAATCCCATTGCGTCCGCGGAACGATGTAGCCAAGGAAGTCATTGGCGCAGTTGATGATCATCTTGATGGATCCCGCAGGCAACATCGCTTGAATGGGCGTTTCGGGCTCGTCATTGGGGAAATCTCGACCTTCGGGCTTCTCGATGTACGAACCGCCCCCGGGTTTTTCCAGCCAAAGCTCGGTATACATTTCCCCAGGCACGCCCGCAATCGCGACCGGTCCGATTTGGATGCCATTGACCTCCGTCGCGACGACGACTTCGCCCGAGGAAATGAGCGACACGCTGATCCCAGGGCGTTCTTCGTCCGCGACCTTTCGTCCGTCGGCCCAATAGACGTCACGTACGATGAGGCCCGAGAGCACGCCGAGCGCCAGCGTCACGTTCGTCGGCGGAATCAAGAATGCGCGGCGACGAAATGCGAGTGCCGGTGCATCGTCTTTTGTCACGTTGGGCCCTTCGAGCGCTGCAATGGCTGCGTCGCCTGCACCTTTGCCGACATATTCGGCTCGCTCGAACGTCCCTTGCGGACATGTCTCCATACCCCCGGCGTCGGGGCATCCCGTAATGCCAATCGTCGTGGTGAGCCCTCCGAGCGGGCCGCTGAAGAAAATTGCGGGCGCCGATGGCCACTTCGCCTCGAAAGCTTCTCGCAAGTAATGCGGATAGTCCGACGTCAGGAGTTGATTCTTGCTCCCGAGTGCTTCCGGATGATTGCCCCAGATGACGACGTTCGCAATGGGTGCGGACGAGTCGTCCTGAAATTGGATCGTATTGATGTTTTGATCGACCACGATGGGCGGCCGCGTATCATTGACGAGCTCGGGCCTTTGGGCTTGGGCGACCACCATTTTCGACTTTTTCTGCGCAGCCTTGGCTTCTTTCAGCGCCTCTACTGCTTGCGAAATGACGTAATCCATGTACGCCGGATTGACGCCCGTGGTGCTCGCATTCGGACCCCACTGACCCACGGTGTCTTGCATTTCATGCACGTGCGTCGACGATACCAGGACGTGATCGAAATCCAGACCCGCGGCAGCCGCTGCTTCACGAATGTCGATGATCCATTGCTGGAAAAATCCAACGACATCGAGCGAAATCATTCCTATCGATACATCGCCTTGTTCGAGCGTTACGGCGCGCGCCCATGCATCGTCGTGCACACCCGTGGCCGCGCGTCCCATGCCGAATCCCGCAAGCCACACGCCGTCCCATTTGCCGTTTTTGTTGACGTCGTCGTAAGGCTCGCCGTCGTCCCAATCTCCATTGGCGTTCGTGTCCGTCCACGTCTCGATGGCGGGCGAAATGGTTTTCGACGCGGCGCCCACCATGAAATCGCCGGTTGCATTTTCACAGCCGGGCATTCCAGGGCAGGTCAAATTCGTCGCTTTGCCTTGGTCGTCGGCAATCGGCGGCGGCGCTGCCGGAGTTTTCGTGGGTTCCGTGCCGCCACAACCGACGATTCCAGGGGCAAGACACGATGCAAGCAACAATGCCAAAAGGTTCGAGATGGGACGCATGTTCACCTTTTCATGTTCGCGCACGAGCGCCCGCTTTGCAAGACGTTCCGTACGAAAAACGCATTCGTGCGGCGGATCGGCTCGCATCGTGAGCGCGCCCGACATCGTCCCTTGGAAAGCTCGCGAAGACTCATTACGTCCTCACGCAGATGCACATAGACATCGGGAAAGCCAGACGAAATGCGGAACGTCGGCGGCATGGCGACATTCGAGACGAATGGCAAGTGCCACGAAACGGTAACGACGTCGATTTCGCGACCGGCCAGCCGCATTGACGGACGCCTCGGATGGCTCGACGGATGATGGCGCACGCGGCGCAAGCCGTATGCCCGTGACGCAAAGCGAAATAACGGAGGCGACGATGGGACATGTTCGAAGTGCAGGCGCACTAATCCTCGGCTCGATAATCAGTTCGTTCACCGGCTCGAGCAATGCGCAGGAACTGCCTCTGCGGCGAGTTCTGCTCACGACCGGTGGCGTGGGATATTTTGAGCACGAAGCAACAGTCACGGGAGACGCAACCTTGTCGCTCGACGTGCGGCTCGATCAGGTGAGCGACATTTTGAAAAGTATCGTGGTCGTCGATGCGCAAGGGCAAATGGGGCGGGCAACTCTCCCTGGCCGCGAGCCTCTTGCGGAGATTTTTCGCGACATGCCGTTTACGCTCGAGGACCTCTCGTCGCCTGCGTCACTCATGAGAGCGCTACGCGGATCGATGGTTCGCATGTCGGTGCATGCCTCCGTGATCGAGGGGCGAATCATTTCGGTGACCGAAGAGACGACGTCGCTCGGAGAAGGGCAGGGGACCATCGTACGACACCGTATGACGTTGATGGGCTCGACGGGTATGCGCCAAGCTGTGCTCGAAGATGCGGGCTCGATCGAAATCGTCGATCCGATCCTGCGTGCCAATGTCGAGAACGCGCTGGCCGCAGTGGCCGCTCATAGCGCGACCGGGCGCCGCATGATTTCGATTCAAGCGGAAGGTGAAGGCGAACGGACGGTGTCGGTGGGGTACGTGGCCGAAGCGCCGCTCTGGAAGGCGACGTATCGGTTGGTCCTTCCAAACAGTGGAAACATGGCGCAAATGGAAGGCTTTGCGCTGCTCGAAAACATGAGCGGTCACGACTGGATCGGCGTCGAGCTGGCTGTGGCGTCGGGTAATCCGGCGACGTTTCGACAAGCGCTGTACGAAGCGTATTTCGTGACGCGTCCGGTGGTGCCGGTGGAGGTGTTCGGGCGAATTTTGCCGCCGGTCGATCCGGGTGCGGTCGCGAGGGACAAAGCGGTAGATGCGCCTTCACTGTCGCGGCATTCGGGAGTTATGCCGTTCGCAATGCCAGACGGGCTGTCCGCTGCCGAGGAGACCGAAGCGCCTGCTGCGGATACGTCGATCGCGAGGGCGACCGAAGGCGAAACGGCGGTGACGTTCATGTTCGCCGACCCGATCGATTTGGCCCGCGGCGAAGCCATGCTCGCGCCGATCATTCAACGCCAAATGCGTGCGGAACGCGTGTCGGTGTATCGTCGCGACGTGGGCAAGACAAACCCGACGGCGTCGGTGCGCCTCGTGAACGAATCGGACACGGGTTTGCCCCCAGGGGCCGTGACGGTTTACGAGATGCAAGGCGAGCAAGGAGACCTCGCTTTCGTCGGAGATGCGCAGCTCGGTGCGCTGCCCATGGGCGAAGAGCGGCTGCTCGGATTTGCCGCGGACCTCGAAGTCCGTGTCAATTACGATGACAAGTATGCGCAGGTCATGACGGGAGCATCCATCGATCGCGGGGTGCTCGTGGTTCGTCGTGTCGAGCGAAGGCAAACGGACTACACGATCGCCGGACCTGCGAACGAGCCGCGTTCGATGATCATCGAGCACCCACGTATCGCAGGGTTTGCCCTCGTGGCGCCGATGCAAGGCGTGCTCGGAGAAACCACGACGCATCATCGGGTGAGTTTGGAGGTTGCAGCAGGACAAACCGCCATGCTCGAGGTGATTCTGGAGAGGCCGATCGAAGAGCGGATGTCCATTGGAGGGATCGGTGTCGAGGCGCTCGGCGTGTTTGCGCAATCGGCGGAGATTTCGGAGACCGTACGCGCGGCGTTGCGGCGTGTTGCGGAGCTTCAACGGACGCTTTCGGGTCGACAGCAAGCGCTCGCGGCGCTCGAGGCTGATCGGACCCGAATCGCTGCGGATCAAGAAAGGCTGCGAAAAAACCTCGAAGCCGTGCCGGCGGAGAGTGACCTGGGGACGCGTTATCTCGCGGCGCTCGCCGAAACGGAGGATCGGATCGCTGCGCTGGATCAGTCGATTGCAGCGGCGCGAGACGGGGTGAAGATGGCGAAGGACGAGCTCGAGCAGTTCATTGCTTCGCTGTCACTGTAGGTAGGTTTGTCGAGGAAATGGCCGGCCGTTCATCGCGGCCGGCCATCATGCGGAAGGTTTTACGGCGCGATACAGAACGCGAGCTTCCAATTGTCGAGCGTGCCGAGATCGCCCGAGCCATCGTCGACGACTTTGAGCGTCCATGCGCCCTGAGCGGGCGTGCCGAGGAGCGGCAAGAGCGAAGCTTCGGGGGCAAAGCAACCCGAGTACGGTGGAGTGCCCGCAGTGATGAGTGTCGGACACACTGGATGAAGCACGGTTTCCGTGTAGTTGTCTCCGGTGCTGCCATTGTCGCTCGAGAGGTCGAACGTCACGTTGGCCGGGGAGACAATGGAAACGTCCACATCGCCGTCGAACGGATGCGTGATATTGAGGACGATTCCTCCGCTGGCGATGTTGCCGATGTTGTCGACGATGAACACGGGGCTCGTGATGCCCGTCGTGTTGGCGTCGGGGATGGCGATGGGCGCATGGAAGGACCTGTAGACGCGCAGCGTTTCACCCGCCTGGCAAGCGGGGAAGTACGCAGGCAAGGTGCAATCGGAATCGGCCGCATCCGCGTTGCCGTCGCCGTCGTTGTCGATCATGTCGCTGCAGTTCGTCTCGTACGCCATGCACGTGCTCGGCGCGGGGGTGCAGGTGTAGTCCGGCTCGACGGTGCACGTCGACGAGCAGCCGTCACCGTTGTCGGTGCCGCCGTCGTCGCATTGCTCGCCGGCATCTTGCATGCCGTTGCCACACGCGAGCGAGCAAATGCTCGGCGCATTGCCCATGCAAAGCCAGCCCGGTTCCACGGCGCAAGCGCTCGAGCAGCCGTCGCCGTCGTCCGTATCGCCGTCGTCGCACGTTTCGCCAATCTCTTGCATGCCGTCGCCGCACGTCGGCGTCGGGGCGACGCAGAGCCCGAGGCTCCACGAGCCCAAGAGGCCGCCATCGATATTGGCTGCGTCTGCAACGTTGAACGTCCACGCACCATTGGTGACTTGGCCAATGAGGCTGCTCAGCGCCATTTCCGGCTTGAAGCGGCCGCGGAATGGTGCGGCGCCGGCGGTGACGTTCGTCGAAGCTGCGTCGCTGAAGACGGTCGACACATAATTGTCGCCCGTGCTGCCGTTCCTGGAGCTCAGGTCCAGGGTCGTCCCCGTTGCGGAGATGAGCGTGAGGTTGAGGTCGCCGTCGAATTGGTGCGAGATCGCATTGGCCACGACGACTGCATTGCCCACGACGCCCATGTCGCTGACGTTGATGACGCTCGATATGCCCGCGAGGTTGTTGTCTGGGATGACGGCCGCGCCATCGGTCGACGTCAGGACGACGAGCGTTTCATTGCCTGCGCAGGTGATTTCGAGCTGGCAGGATGCGCAGCCGTCGCCCGCGTTCGCATTCATGTCGTCGCATTGTTCGCCAGGTTCGACAAACCCGTTGCCACAAACGCTCGGGACGCTGGGGTCGATGCAGAGAGCGAGCGACCAGGCATTGAGGGTTCCGGTCGTGCCGGAGAGATCGTCAGCCACGCGCAATACCCAATTGCCGGCGGCAGTTTGGTTTCCAAAACCTGCGGCGTCGGAAATGGTTTGTTCGGGCCTGAAGGTGCCCGTGTATGGCGCGGTTCCCGCCGTGATCGTTGTTGCGGCGGCGTCGCTGAACATCGTCCCCGTGAAGTTCGCCGAGGTACCGACGTCGGTCGCGAGTGCGCGTTGCACGCCGTGAGGCGAGGTGAGGAACGAGTCGATATGGCCCGTGTTCGCAATCGCGATGTTGAACGACGGAATGACTCTGCGCACCACGCCCGTTTGGCCGACGTTGATGACGCTGATGATGCCACCTTGGGCATTGTCGGGGATGGCGGCCGAGGTGGTATTCGTGAGGATGACGGATACCTCGCCGGGGCCACAGGTGATGTCGAGTGCGCAGGTATCCGAACAGCCGTCGCCGGCGGTCATGTTGCCGTCGTCGCACGCTTCGCCGCCGCGGAGCAGGCCGTCACCGCAAATGGCCGTGCACGTGCTGGGCGCGCTGGAGCAGTTCCAGCCCGTTTCAAGGGTGCATGTCGTGCTGCAGCCATCGTTGGCGGCGGTATTGCCGTCGTCGCAAGCTTCGGTGGCGTCCACGATGCCGTCACCGCACGCAATGCACGCGCCCATCGTGCACATGCCGCTTGCCATGTTGGACGTGCAGGCGGTGCCATCGGGCGCGTCGGGATCCGAGCACGTACCCGTCATCGGGTCGCACATGCCTGCGACGTGACATTGATCCAAAGGCATACACGTGACAGGGTCTGCCCCGGAACAAGTGCCCGCCATACAGCTATCCGTCTGCGTGCAGGCATCGCTATCGTCACACGAAGTGCCATCGGGTGCGTCCGGATCCGAGCACATGCCCGTCATCGGGTCGCACGTGCCCGCGACATGGCATTGATCCAGAGCCATGCACACGATGGGGTCGGCCCCGGTACAAGTGCCGGCCGTACAGCTATCCGTCTGGGTACATGCGTCGCTGTCGTCGCAGAGCGTGCCGTCGGGCGCATTCGGGTTGGAACACATGCCCGTCATTGGATCGCAGGTGCCCGCCTCGTGGCATGCATCCAATGCGGTGCACGTAATGGGCGTGCCCGCGGTGCACGTGCCCATCTGGCACGTATCCATCGGCGTGCACAGATCGCCGTCGTCGCACATGGAACCGTCGGCCATGTTCGGATGCGAGGGCATGCCGCCATTACATACTTCGTCCGTGCAAGCATTGCCGTCATCGAGCGGCAAGTCGGTATCGTCGGCAATATCGACGAAATTGCCATTGCCATCACAGACGTGCTGGAGGCAATCGTTATCTGTTTGCGCAGCAACGGGAGTGTCTGCCGCGGTGAACGTAAATCCGCACACGTTGTTGTCGCACGTCCGCGTCTTGCACTCGTCATCCGTGCCGGGGCAATCGTCTGCTGTATTGCATCCGACGCATTGAGCCATGTCGTTGCATACGAGCGGGTCGGGTCCGCCGGCCGGCGTGCAATCGGTTCCTTGCGGCAAATTCGTATTCGACGGCGTGCCCATCGTGCACACGTCGTCGGTGCACGCATTCATGTCGTCGGGCACGTCCATGTCGTCGTTGTTATCAATGGTCGCGCCATTGCCATCGCAAACCGTAATCAGGCAATCACCCGCCACTTGCGTGGGAATGGGCGTATCGGCCGCGGTGTAATCGAACCCGCAGGCGCCCATCGTGCACGTGCGCGTTTGGCATGCCGTGTCGTCGCCAGGGCATTCCTCCGCGTTGAAACACTGCACACACGCGCCATTGGCGTCGCATTTCGACCCGCCATTCGAGCTGCACGCGGTTCCCTCGGCCTTCGGCGTATGCGCCGTCGTGCCGTCGGTATTGCACGCATCGTCGGTGCAGTCGTTCATGTCGTTTTCAGGTACGCACGCCGAGCCCCCCGCGCCGTCGATTTGCGATCGATCGACTTGCGAGATGATTTCACATCCTGCCGTGCCCCCTATCGAGCTTGCGAATAAGACGAGCGTCGTCGTGACGAATCGCTTCGACGTAAGGCGCTTCCATCGGTTCATGAGTTGACATCTCCTGCCGGCGCAGCATAGGCGCCAAGAATTACGGGCATCGTCCCAGGCCAAACCTCATCACGGACGGATCGGGCGGTCAAGCACGAATCCGTCGAGCTGCCGGGAATTCGGCTCGCGGAACGATGAATAGAGGTTTCGCTGACGAAATGCCGGTCGTATGCACCGACCGGCCGGCCGGAAAGGTTGCTATGGTGCAATGCAGAGCACGAGCGCCCAGTTGTCCAGCGTTCCCGTGTCGTCCATCGAGTCGTCGACGCTTTTTAGTTGCCATACGCCTTGTGCAGGCGTTCCGGCGAGCGGCGCGAGAGATGCTTCCGGCGCGTAGCAGTTCGAAAACGGCGCAGCGCCGCCCATGATCGGCGGACACGATGCATGCAGCACCGTGTTCGTGTAGTTATCGCTGCTCGCGCCATTGTCGCTCGTGAGGTCGAACGAAGCGTTCGTCGGCGAAACGAGCGTCACGTCGACGTCTTCGACCCATGTGTGCGTCGCGCTGAGCAGGACCGCGACGCTCGCAACATTGCCGACGTTGTTCACGACCGACACCAAGCTCGTCGCCCCTGCCGGATTGTTGTCGGGAATCGACTTCGGCGTGTCGAACGATTTGTACACGCGAAGCGTTTCACCCGCTTGGCAACCGGGAAAATATGCAGGAAGCGCGCAATCCCCATCGGCTGCATCCAAGCTTCCGTCAGCGTCGTTGTCGATGCCATCGCTGCAGTTTGTCTCGTACAGCGCACAGACACTCGGCGTACCCATGCATCGGTAATCTGCCTCGACCGTGCACGTGCTCGAACAACCATCACCGCCGGTCGTGCCGCCGTCGTCGCATTGTTCACCGGTCGCAATCAACCCATCCCCACAGAATGGCAGGAGCATGCAATCCGCTGCGCAGTTTGCCCCACCATCACATTGCTCGGAACCCTCCGTGATGCCATTGCCACAAAGAGCATTGAAGCCAACCTGCAGCTTGTAAGCTGCAATGGTACCATTGTTGAGGTACTCCTCGACGCGGATGAAATACGTGCCCGGAGCAAGATGCCGAGCTGCAGCATCGGACACGACATTCGAGTCGATCAAGGAGCAACTGTTGATACCGTCCTCGTCATCGGTCACGAGCACGGTCGTGCAATCGGGACCGCGCAATTGGATGATCGTATCGGTACCCGTACTGCAACTGCCGTGCGTGGGCGCGAACGTCTCGATCTTGAGATCAGCATAAGTGGGCACCGTAATGGCGATGTAATCCTGATCTCCTATCGGGGAAATCGCTCCATCCAAGAGAAACGGAGGCAAGAAGGGGCCGCTCGTTTGTCCGCACGCATTGTTAGGCTCGACGTCGCTCGTGATTTCGAATAGGCAGTTGCTCGCGCAACCGTCGCCGCTCGTCGTATTGCCGTCGTCGCATTGCTCGTTTCCAGTCACCGTACCATTGCCGCAGGTGAACACACACATGCTCGGCTGCCCCGTGCAACCCCAGCCTTGTTCTACGAGGCACGCAGAAGAACAGCCGTCGTTATCGTTCACATTGGAATCGTCGCACGTTTCGCCGGCACCGATCGCTCCATCGCCGCAAGCCACGAGCGCAAGGTCCACCTGAAGCGTGTAATCGTACGTCGCGAGTCCGGCGGGTGCGAGCGTCGTGCGCTTGGCTTCGACGAAGTACGTTCCCGGCACGAGGTTGTTGACGGTGACTTTGGAACAATAATTCGTCGGGGGATTGACGTCGTCATTCGTTCCAAGCGACATTCCTGCGGCATTGCGCACGGTCAGAAAACTGTCGATATGCGTCGGATTCGAACACTTCGAACCCAATGGCCCGTCCTTGACTTCAGCCGTGAGCGTGCCCTTGTTGTTGGGTGGAACGACAATCGAGAAAACATCCTTGTCCAGCGTGGGATCGTTGAATGCCTTGACCTGATTGCCAATTGCGACTGACGACCACGCATTGGCCGTCGCGTCCGAATCGTTGGGCTCGATTTCGCACCCGGATTCGATGTTGCATATCGCGCTGCAGCAATCGCCACCATTCATGTTGCTGTCGTCGCATGCTTCCGCGCCTGCCTTGATCCCATCGCCACACGTCGTCGCGCAAGCGCTCGGCATACCCGTGCAAGCAAACCCAGATTCGACCGTGCACGTCGCGCTGCATCCATCGCCGCCATTCGTATTGCCGTCGTCGCAAAGTTCGGCGCCGACAATCATCCCATCACCGCAAATCGCAGTGCAAACGCTGGGAGTACCCACACACGAATAACCCATTTCGACGCTGCACGTTGCGCTGCATCCATCGCCTGCCGATCCATTGCCGTCGTCGCACGCTTCGGCGCCCGTCGTTTGACCATCGCCACAGAGCGAGTCGACGCATACGCCGGAGACGCAAATGCTACTCGAGCAATCCGTATTCTGCGTGCAGGTTTTGCCGAGGTCGCAAGGAGAACACATCCCTCCGCCGCAATCGATGTCGGTCTCGAGGCCGTTTTTCGTATTGTCCATGCACGTTGCGGTTTGACAAACCATCATCGAGCAAACACCGCTCGCGCAGTCGCCGCCGTCGGTGCACCCTTCGCCGTCGGGACAGTCCACGCAATCGGGACCGCCGCAATCCATGCCCGTTTCCGACCCGTTTTTCATTTTATCCGAACATGTCGCGGCTTGGCACACGCCACTACTACACACTTTGCTCGCGCAATCCGTCGCCACCGAGCACGTTTGGCCATCGGCGCATGGACTGCAGCTCGGTCCACCACAATCGACATCGGTTTCGTTGCTATTTTTTACATTATCGCTGCACGTAGGGAGACAAACCGCGCCCGAGCAATCTCCGCCCGTGCAATCGGTGTCCTGCGTGCATCCAAGCCCTGGACCACAAGGGCTGCACGTGCCACCACCGCAATCGACGTCGGTTTCGTCGCCGTTTTCCACCGTATCGCTGCACGTGGGAACGGCGCATGTCGCATTCGTGCAAACGCCACTCATGCAATCGGACGCGATGCTGCAGACGAGGCCATCGGTGCACGGAGCACAATCGGCTCCGCCGCAATCGACGTCGGTTTCGGTTCCGTTTTTCACCGTATCGACGCAAGCGGGCGACACGCATTTATTCGACGTGCACACGAGGCTCGTGCAATCGGTTGCGACATTGCATTCGACGCACGTTCCCTGACCATCGCATACCTTGCCGCTACCGGCTGCGCATACGGCGCCCGCAGCAAGAGGCGTGTTTTCCGGGCTGCCCGCATTGCATGCATCCGCCGTGCAATCGTTCATGTCGTCGAGCGTGTCGGCATCGTCGGGCTCGGTCGTCACCGTGCCCATGCCATCACAAACCTCGCGCTGGCAATCGCCTGTCGTTTGATTGCTCGTGGGCGTACCGGCTGGCACATCCGCAAAACCACAAACGCCATCGGTGCAGGTTCTCGTCCGACAAACCGTATCCGTTCCAGGGCACGAATCGGCCGTCGTGCACGCCGTCCCGCCTCCGGCTCCCGCCATCCCGCCCATGCCGCCTGCGCCGCCTCCGCCAGTGCCTGGGTTGACCGGCGACCCATCGGGCCCGCACCCCGAAGACGCTCCAAGCAATGCCGTGAGCAATACGAACGACGCAACGGCAAATCGATTCGACCCCAAACGCTTCCACCGCTTCATAGGCCAGCCCATTCCTCAATTGGCAGAACAAGCAAATTCTTGCCGAGCCACATCATCACGATGGGAAATGGGGGTCAAGCAGAAACGCGGAGGCGCTAACCTTGCAATTGCGCCGCCATTTTCAGCTTTTGGGGAGCAACTTTGGATGGGTTCGATGGGATTGGCGATGGCGTCGCCAGTGGAATGGGCGCGCCGCCTGCCGCCTCAAGGAGCAATGCAGAAGATCATGGCCCAGCTATTGATGGTGCCAGTGTCACCGCCTGCATCGTCAGCGGCTTTGAACTTCCAAACGCCTTCTGCTGGCATGCCGGCAAGCGACGCAAACGAAGTTTCGGGCTGATAGCAACCGGAGAAGGGGGCCGCGCCACTCACGACCGACGTGGAACACGTGGAATCGAGCACCGTATTCGTGAAGTGCTCGAGCGAGCCACCGTTGTCGGAGCATACGTCCATCTGCGCAATGCCCGGCGGAATCAAGAACAGGTCGAGATCCGCGTCCCAGGTGTGCGTAATGTTGTAGAGGAGTGCGGCGCGAGCGATCGTGCCTGCGCCGAGGCCGACGAAGAGGTTGCTCGTGACGCCCGTTGAATTGCTGTCCGGGATCGATTTCGGAACATCGATCGACTTGAAAACGCGGAGCTGTTGTCCTGCCGAACAGGCCGGGAAGTAGGCGGGAATTTGGCAATCGGTGTCGGCGGCATCCGCTCCGCCGTCGCCATCGTTGTCCATGCCGTCGTTGCACAAGCTCTCGAAGATCGTGCACGTACTGGGAGCGCCCGTGCACTTGTAATCGAGCTCGACAGCGCATCCGGGCGAGCATCCATCGCCTGCCATGGTATTTCCATCATCGCATTGGTCGTTGCCATCGACCATGCCGTTGCCACATGTGAAAATACACATGCTCGGTGTTCCGCTGCAAATGTATCCCGGATCGATGAGGCACAGATCGCTGCAGCCGTCGCTCGCTGTCATATTGCCGTCGTCGCATTGCTCGGTGCCGGTAATCGCTCCGTCGCCGCAATCGAACGTGCAGACGCTCGGCGCTCCGGTGCACGTCCAGCCCTGCTCGAGGCGGCAATTGTCGGCACAACCATCGCCGCTCGTCGTATTGCCGTCATCGCACGTTTCCGATCCTTGCGTCTGCCCGTCGCCGCACAGAGCGTTCAGGCCGATGAGCAATTGGTAGTTCGCAATGGCCGCATTATTGCCGTTTTCTTCGACCTCCACATAGTAAGTACCAGGCGGCAGATTTGCAGCCGATCCATGCGTCGTGGAATTGATGAGCGAACAGGTTCCCACTCCGCCATTGTCATTCGTGGTCAGGATCGTGCTGCAATCCGTGCCTCGCAGGTGGACGACCGTGTCATTGCCCGTCGTGCACGTGTCGAACGACGGCACGAACGTTTGAATCTTGACGTCGGCGTGAGCCGGAATGGTGAACGCATAAAGGTCCTTGTCGGTGCCCGCCGTAATCGATCCATCGATGAGCTTGGGCAGCGTGAAGGGGCCATTCGCTGCGCCGCACATGTCATTCGGCTCGGTTTCGGGGGTGCCCTCGACGCGACATTCGGCATTGCAGCCATCGCCGGGGGTCAAGTTGCCGTCGTCGCACGTTTCCGAGCCCTGCACGACGCCGTCGCCGCAAAGCGCATTGTAGGTGACTTGGAGCTTGTAGGCGGGGATCGTTGCGGAATTCCCGAAGCGGGTGACGCGTACGTAATACGTTCCCGGCGCGACGTGCTTCGCGCCAGCATCGGCCGCTATCGCGGAATCGATGAGCGAGCAAGGGGAAAGGCCGCCGTCGTCGTCGGTGACCAAAACCGTCGTGCAGTTGGACGCGCGTAGGTCGATGACCGTGTCATTGCCGGATACACATTGCCCGACGTTCGGAGCCCACGTTTGAATCTTCAGATCCGCGTACGCCGGCACCGTGAACTCGATATAGTCTTCGTCACCCGTCGGCGTAATGCGCCCATTGAGGACGAATGGCGGCGCAAAGGGTCCACTTGCATCGACGCACGTGCCGTTTGGCTCGAGCTCGATCGGGTAACATACGCTCGGTATGCCCGTGCAGCCATAATTCGGCTCGACGACACACACATCGTTGCAGCCGTCGCCCGCCGTCGTATTGCCATCGTCGCATTCTTCGAATCCGACGAGCAAAGAGTCGCCACAAATGGCCGTGCAAACGCTCGGCGTCCCCGTGCAGTCGAAGCCCATTTCGACCGTGCACGTGGTGCTGCATCCATCTCCGCCGAATGGATTGCCATCGTCACAGGTTTCACCCACGCCAATGATGCCATCGCCACACACCGGCGTGCATACGCTCGGACTGCCCATACAGCCATAGCCAGTTTCGACGGTGCACATTGCGGAGCACCCGTCGCCATCGGTGGCATTGCCGTCGTCGCAACCTTCGCCCATGACGACGATCGAATCGTTGCAGATGGGCGTGCATACCGTCGGCACGCCGGTGCACGTGAAGCCCGTTTCCGGCGCACAATTCGAATCGCAGCCGTCGCCGCTATCGGCATTTCCGTCGTCGCAGGTTTCCGCTCCCGTTATCAGGCTATCGCCGCACAGCGAAATGACGCAAATGCTCCCCGTGCAGATGTTGCTCGAGCAATCGCCATTTTGCGCACATGCCTTTCCAAGGTCGCACCCCGGACAAGCGCCGCCGCCGCAATCGACGTCCGTCTCCGTGCCATTCATGACCATGTCCATGCACGACGGCACCTGACAAACCATTCCGGAGCAGACGCCGCTTTCGCAGTCACTCGCTTCGTTGCAACCGAGGTTATCAGCGCACTTGTTACACGTCGGTCCGCCGCAGTCGGGCCCCGTTTCCATTCCGTTTTGCACTCCATCGGTGCACGTGGGGACCAGACAAACGCCATTGTCGCAAACTTTGCTTTCACAGTCCGAATTGACGGAACACGTTTCGCCATCGGCGCACGGGGTGCACGTTGGTCCACCACAATCGACGTCGGTTTCGTTGCCGTTCGTGATGTCATCCGTGCACGTCTCGAGACAAACCGATCCCGAACATGCTCCGCCGACGCAATCGGTATCCTGGTTACATCCGAGACCCGGGCCGCAAGGCATGCACGATCCGCCACAATCGATGTCCGATTCAGTGCCGTTTTCGATGCTGTCGGAGCACGTCGGGACTTGACAAACGTTCAACGTGCACACCTTGCTCGCGCAGTCCGCAGCCACGTTGCAAGCGAGCCCGTCGGCACATCCGGCACAATCCGCGCCGCCGCAGTCGACATCGGTTTCCGAGCCGTTTTTCACCACGTCGGCGCATGCTGGCGGAACGCACTGGTTCGCGGTGCACACGAGACTCGTACAATCCGACGGCGCCGTGCACTCGACACACGCGCCCGCTCCGTCGCACACGTTTCCGCCGTTCGACGAACACGTGGCGCCCGCTGCCAAAGGCATATTTTGCGGCTGGCCAAGAGCGCAAAGGTCGGTCGTGCAATCGTTTTGATCGTCGAGGATGTCCGCGTCGTCAGGCTCGGTCGTCACGGTACCTTGACCGTCACACACCTCGCGCAAACAGTCCGCCATCGTTTCATTGCCCGTCGCCGTTCCCGCCGGGGCATCGGCAAACCCGCACACACCCGCGACACATGTTCGAGTTCGACAAACCGTGTCGGTTCCGGGACACTCGTCCGCCGTCGCGCATTCGCTGCCGGCTCCACCCGTTCCACCGGTGCCACCAGCGCCTTCGGGAATCTCCGAACGATCCACACGCGTAATGAACTCGCAGCCTGCAGACGAACCGAGCAGCATGGCAAGGAGCCCAAAGCTAGATGCCGCAAGGGTATTCGAAGCAGAACGTCTCCATCGACTCATGCTGGTTCTCTCCACATCGGCGCTGCGCGCTCAAGACGTACCGACTTTCGCTTGGTCGGCACGGTTTGGACCATCGTGTCCGCACCAGACCACAATCGGAAAAACGGGTCAAGAGGAGAGAGTGGGTTCGGAAGAAGAATCCAGAGGTTCGTCCTCGTCTCGGATAGCAGCGCGCGTCATGCGGCGTACGGCCCGCGAGCGCACATCGCCCGGCTGAATCACGGAAGAGCTTTGCGCCGCAGGTAGAAGAAGTCGCGCGGCGCCGGCTTCGATACGTAGCCGTCTTTGGAGTATGCGACTTTCTCAATCAACGTCGACACCACCTTGGGCGGCGTCGAACGGTCGTACAGGAGAAACCGCGTGTACGACCAGTTGATGTCGAGCTCCGCAATGTCCACCGCCCCAGCCGACTTCATTGCCAATGCGATGTCTCTTGCCCATATCCATTCACCGATGCCGAAAAAAAGCGTTTTTCCTGTCGCATCGAGCCCAATGGCGGTACGACGAATTTCCCGTTTGCCACCAATGGCCGCGCCCCATAAACGCGCGGTGTCTTCGTGAGCGAGGCGCGGATCGAGCGTCCCGCCTTCTGCAAGACACGGCGGAGTTTGGCGGTACGAACGAAGGCGCGATGCGATGGGCAAAAGCGTTCGGTGCGTGGCAATTCGAAGCGAACCATCGTCGACAAAAGCGACCGTACACGCGTCTTCCCGTGCCGGGACAAACTCGTCGCCATCGACTTTCATGCCCCATTGACCGTGCTTGGTCAGAAATCCTCCATTGAACACCGCAATGAGCGACGGAATATCGGCGGCGGGAACGAGCCCCGGTCGTTTCTCCACAGGCACCGTCTTGGACACCGGCTCCTCGGTGCCCGCCATCGGCACGAGATCCACCCGGCGAAGATCCACGGCCAAGACGACCACGAACGCATCTCGTTTGTACGGATGCGGATGAACGGTCGTTCGCGCCAGAGCTCCCGTGCCCGCTGCAGCACCTTCTTCGACGAGCGTGAACGTGCCGTCACCCGGGGAAGCGGTGCGCTGGTGTGGCGGGACGAACGCGGGCGGTGGAAACGGTGGCCCTGACAAACTCGGATCCGGTTCGGCCGGTGGCGGCGTCGTCGGAGGCGCTTCGGGCGGCGCCGCCGCGGCCGACGAAGAAGGCGTTGCGGAAGCGATGGGCACCGCCGTTTGCACGGGTGTGACCACACTCGGACGAGGCGGAGCGGATGTACCATCCAAACCCGCCGGCGCTCGTGGCCCGCAAGCTCCCAAGACAGCGGCACAAAATCCCCAAGTGTACCATCGATTCATGCGCGGGCGCGCATTAGCACGACAAAGGCATCCATGCACCTCGGCAAACGCACCCTGGACATTCCCACACTGCACGAAGATCGCGGAAGATGAAATCTTCCACCATCGTGCGAATGCGTGGGCGAGCCATCGACCAAGCGCCGCTTTCATCTGAAATCAGCGCATGAACCGCTTCCCACCCGGTCGATAAACCGCTACGGCTGGAGACGCTCGGTGCTTCGCCAGTGACTCGTTGCGCGGTGCACTGGCACCTACGTCGTTGGAGGATTCGATGAAGCGTTCTGCTCGTTGTCTTACCATGCTCGGGGCGCTGCTCGGGGCTTCGTTTGCCCATGCAAAAGAGCTGCCGAACTTCGATGCTTCTTATCAAGGAGCATCCAATCGAGGAGCGTTGACGAAACCTGCGCCCATGCAGGTTCTCCGTTCGAATGCAGGCCAGCCCATCTCCGTGACATCGGTGGATCCGCGGCGTGGCATTCCGTCCTTCATTTGGGGCGTTCGTGATTCGTCCGCGCCGATTCCTTTGAAATCCGTGACGGCCCCCGATATAGCGGCTCGCGCTGCTTTGTCGAATACCCTTCTGCGCATTGGTTTGCCCCAGGCAGCCGCCGATTCTGCAGTCATTCGCGAAATCGACGATTCTGGCGAAGGCGGAATCATCGTACGGTTCGCCCAAGAGCTCGAAGGAATCGAGGTTTTTCGCGGTCGAGCCACCGTCATGCTCGATAGGGCCCATCGCATGGTGGCCGCGTCGAACAACCTGCACCCGGAAGCCATCGCAGGCAGCAAGCGGATTTCGCGGACGTTTGCCATTACCCCCGGCGATGCCATCGCGAGCGCGCTCGGCGATCTCCACGAAGTCGTCGTTCCGGTCGAGCGAGTCGTTTCGACCGGACAATCGGGTCGTTACGATCTTTTCGATCTCCTCCCCGTCAATGACCTCGAGTTCGCCGGCCCCGCGCGCATAAAAAAGGTGTATTTCCCATTGGGTGATCACCTCGTTCCTGCCTATTTCCTCGAAATGCGCCCCAAGCCTATCGACGAGCACGACGCCGACGCTTATGCCTACGTAATCGCGGCCGACGATGCGCGGGTCCTGTACCGCGAAAACCTGACCCATGCCGCAGCTTTCAATTACCGCGTTTGGGCGGATCCGAAACATCAAAATCGCCCGCTCGATGGCCCCCAAGCCGATTACAATCCGCATCCTACGGGAATGGCGGATGGTTCGTCGCCCGCGTACATTGCCCCGGTCCTGGTGTCCATGGACGGATTCAATACGAATCCGGAAGGCACGTTCGATCCATGGCTACCTGCCAATGCCACGACCACGAACGGCAACAACGTCGACGCGTATGCCGATAGGTCGCAAGGCGATGGATTCACGCCAAACTCGAACGACGTGCGAGCAACCACGACGGCGCCGGCCACGTTCGACCGGACGTACGACACTTCGTTGTCACCCACGTCGAGCCAAAATCAAACGATGGCGGCGGTCACGCAGCTCTTCTACGTCAACAATTACCTGCACGACTATTGGTACGACTCGGGCTTCGACGAGGCCGCTGGCAACGCGCAAGTGAACAACTTCGGTCGCGGCGGCGCCGGCAACGATCCGCTGAAGGCTGAAGCCCAAGACTACAGCGGCACCAACAATGCCAACATGCAGGCCATGGGCGATGGCCAATCGCCCATCATGCAGATGTACGTGTGGAGTGCCGCGTCGAGTGGCAGCGCGAGCCTTTCGGCGCTCAATCAAAACTTCAACGTCGGTGTCGCAGACTTTGGACCGACGAACTTCAATACGATGGGCGTCCTGTCGACGGTCAACGATGGTTCCAATGCCGATTCGCAAGGCGGAATGAACGGCACGGTCTCCGATGGATGTCAGGCCATTCAAAACAACATCATGGGGAGAATCGCCTTCATCGATCGCGGCGCGTGCACGTTCGAACGCAAAGCGCTCAATGCGCAAAATGCGGGCGCCATCGGCGTCATCATCGCCAACATGCCGAACAGCCAGAATCCCGACACTCCACCAGCGATGGGCCAAGACAACAACATCAACACGCCCATTACGATTGGTGTCCTGTCCGTTTCGGTCACCGCTGGCAACACGCTGAGACAAGGCATCCAGGCGGGCAACGTCAACGCGACGATGACGCGATCGGGCGCCTCCAACGTGCAGCGCGATGGCACCATCGACAACCTCATCGTCGCCCACGAATGGGGCCACTTCATCCACCTGCGCCTCGTTCCTTGCGGCTCCAACATGTGCGGCGCGGAAAGCGAAGGCTGGGGCGACTTCTTCGCGATGCACATGAACATGCGTGAAGGTGACAACCTCGACGGCACCTACGCCATCGGCACCTACGCAACCGCAGCGCTCGGCGACAGCGGCTACTTCGGCATCCGCCGCATCCCGTACTCGGTCGACATGAACAAGAACGCGTTGACGTTCAAGCACATCATGAACAGCGAGCCGTTGCCGAACACGCATCCGGTGCAGCCCATCGGCGCACCCAACGCCGAAGTGCACAACGCCGGCGAAATCTGGGCAACGATGATGTTCGAAGCGATGGTGGGCATCCTGAAGCGTTCGCAGGAGCCGGGCGCTCCCTACACGTTCGAAGAAGGCCGCCGGCGCATCGCGAACTACGTCGTGCGCGGCATGAAGCTCGCCCCGGCCAACCCGAGCTTCCTCGAACAACGCGACGCGATCCTCGCAGCAGCCGCCGCTGCGGACATCGAAGACATGAAGATCATCGCCAACGCCTTCGCCAAACGCGGCGCGGGTAGCTGCGCCGTCTCCCCCGACGTGAACTCGAACGACTATGCCGGCGTCGTCGAAAGCTTTGAGGTCAAAGCAAGAGTCGGCAAGCTCGACGGAGCCATGGATGATTCGATTCAGTCTTGCGACAGCGATGGCAAGCTCGATGCGAAAGAGACGGGGCGCATCACCGTCGAGCTCGCGAACACGGGCATCGCCGACTTGACGGACGCCGTCGTCGACGTTTCCGCATCGAAACCCGGCCTTACGTTCCCCAAGGGCACGCAGGCTCAGTTTGGCTCCATCGCTCCTTTCGCGACTGGAAAAGCGACCATCGATGTCACGCTCGATGACTCTGTGCTGAACATCGACTCGGTGGAACTGAACATCACGGTGACCAGTGCTCAAACGTGCATCTCGAAGACCACCGTCGTCGAAGTGCCCTACATCCACTACGACAACGTGCCTGCTTCATCGACGACCGACACCGTCGAGAGCGACATCGAAGCGTGGACGCGGACGGGCGCGTCGTCCGACGCGGTATGGTCTCGCAGGCTCGATGGGCCGCCGAATCACGTTTGGCACGGCGACAATACGCCTGCACCAACCGATACGTCGCTCGAGTCGCCCACGATCATCGCTGGCGGTGGGCCCGTATCGATTACGTTGAAGCATCGTTGGGACTTCGAAATTGGCCCGCCCCCAGGTGGTGGTGGAAACGTCAATTACGACGGTGCCGTCATCGAAATCTCCACGGACAACGGGCAATCGTGGCAAGACGTCACGGCATTCGGGGCAGACCCGTACAACGGTACGATCACCGATATTTCCGGCAACGTGTTGGGAAATCGCCAAGGGTTTGTCTCGACGAGCCCCGGACATCCGGCCTTCACGACGACGACGCTCAACCTGAACAGCGCCATTGCCAATCAATCGTTCAAGATGCGTTTCCGCATCGGAACCGATCCGGCAGCGGGTGAAACCGGCTGGGACATCGACGAAATCGCGGTGCAAGGTGCAACCAACAAGCCGTTCCCGTCCATCGTGCCGAATGCGACGAATTGCGCGGGATTGCCCCTCGCCGATGCAGGTATGGACGTCACTGTCGCCAGCGGCGTCACCGTGAAGCTCGATGGTTCGAACAGCAAAGATCCCGACGGTGATCCGCTCAGCTACAAATGGGTTCAGGTCGATGGGCCCTCGGTTTCTCTCGACCAACCCGAGAGCGTATCGCCTTCGTTCGTCGCGCCGGACGTCATGACAGCGACGAAACTCACGTTCCAGCTCACGGTCTCCGATGGCAAAGGTTCGTCTTCGGATACCGTCTTGATCACGGTCGACCCGTCTGCGTCGAGCGGAGTGGGAGGAGCTGGAGGTGATGGAGGGGCTGGCACGGGTGCGGGCAGGCCTGGTCTCGTTCTCGACGAGGGCGGCTGTGGTTGCAAGGTCGCGGGTTCCTCCACGACAAACCCGGTCGCGGCCTTCTCGGTGCTCGGCATGATCGGGCTCGTCGCAGCGCGCCTGCGTCGTCGCCGAAGCTGAGCATGCGCGCGGGGCCGCATCCAAGCGATGCGGCCCCGTTCTTGTCAACGAACCGATTGAGCCTCTAGCGAGTGCGGTTGCGCCACTGCTCGCGATTGGGATCACGATCCCGCCGTCGGTTGCGGTCTCGATTGCGCAACCGATCGCGCCTGCGGTCTTCGAGCGGTTCGCCGAACCAACCAATCATGGCCGTTGCGCGAAACGCCGGCGTGCCGATCGCATCGGTAAAGCCCGGTCCTGCCGCCAAACCTGCCCACAAGCCCGATGCAATGCGCACCCGAGCGCTTGCATGAAGCTCGGCGTTGCTCACGCGCCCGCGCAGCAACGTCACGCCTCCAGGAAGCGTGGCGACGCCGTCTTGGAGCGGCGTCGAACCGATGTATTCAAGGCCGATTTGCAGCCGATCCTCTTCGGTCAGATAGGCGAGGGCGACACCATAATCCAAAGAAATCGGACTCGTCGACGCGCGAAGCATTGGACGAATGTTGGCGCTCCAGACCAAACGCCAAATGTGACCCCCAGCAATGAGCTCCGGCGCTAGACGGAAAGCTTCGCCGGTGTACGTATCGTCCGGTGAAGTAGGGATGTAAAACGAGGTTCCCACGCCAATTTGAAGGGGTTGTCGAGCTCCACCCGTGAGCCGCACGCGACCCCCAATACGCAAATCGCCCGCTTGCTGGCCGGTTGGAGACGGAAAATGAACACCACCTACCGTCGGATCATCGCCGGCCTGTGCCAATGCAATGGGCATGTGCGCCGACACGAGCAGGCGATTCCACAATGAAAATGACAGGCCAACGTGCAAAAATCCCTGCGACGACACGACAGCACGCGACCCGGTCGCATCTTTTACGACGAGCGGATTGTGAGCATAATCGAAAAGCGCGATGACTCGCGGCTCGAGATGTCCCCGCGTATAGGGGGACGGCACACCGAAAAATCGATCCCCCGCAGGTGCGGGGTCGAACTGGTTGAGCGCAGTGCTTCCTTCAGCCGCTTGAGCATGCGCCATTCGCGGGCTGCATAGAAGAAGTATTGTAAAGAGGACGGAAGGGCCGAGAAAGCGATGTGGGCGCATTGCGTTCATACGCATACCGCATTGACGCAGAAGTGTCCACCGCAAACTGCGACTGCAAGGAGCCTCGGTGCAGCAATATCCCGACCCTCGAATCCGGCAATCCCCGATATCGACGCGCGTCGGTTTCGTGCGATGGGTTGTGCGGGGGATCCAGCCATGTCGACACGCGACTCGATAGCTCTCGATTCGTCGGACCTTGCCGATCGAGCCATTCGCGACGGAGCGGCGCTTGCCGCGTGGGCAACTGCAGTCACGATGCTCGTAGGTGCCGTCATGGTGGCCGGTGTCGCGATGACCGCATTTCGTCTCCGAATCACGAAATGGATTTAGCCTCTAGCTCACGGGTTCGCTGCGCGTTTGACCGCGGACTCGATGGCTGCCATCCAATCTCGCCGCATGTCGGGGTAGATTGCGTGCGGCACGTTCGGGTATTCAGTCAATTTTGCGGAAAACCCTACTTTAGAGAGCGCGCTTATCGTGTCGCGTGCCCCCGCGATGCGCACGATATCGTCCGCGTCGCCGTGAAATGCGACGACGGGCGGCGCAATTCTTCCCATGGGCCATGACGACGGGAAAAGCGGCGGCGGTAGCATGCCCGCAACGGGAATCGCTTCGCCAATACGATCCGGATGGAGTACGGCGAGCGTGAAGCTGAGCATTCCACCTTGGGAAAAACCCGTGACGATGGGTCTTCCCTGGATCGGGCGCGTCTTTTCGATTTCCGTGATCATCGAGGCAAGGGCATTCGACGCGTGGGTCATGCCTTCCGTTAGAATTTGGGCCTCGAATCCGCCAAGCGCGAACCAATAAAACCCACCATCCGATTCGCGGACGAACATTCCATAAGGCAAAATGAGGCGCGCGCGTGCCGATAAGCCTGCGAGAGATCTCGCGAACGATTCGGGACGATCACCGTATCCATGAATCGCTACCACGACCGGAACGGATTCGGTCGTCTCCGCACCGCCGGTCATTTTTTCGATGTACCGAATGCGTGGTACGACGGCCCCGGCAGACGGCGCTGCAAGTGTCGACGGGGCAGGGGATGCTGCGGGAAGTGGTTCGGCTGGTTTGTCTCGGCTGCAAGCCATCGCGGCGAAGGCGAGCAACAATCCGGATAGCAACATATTCGTTTTCATGCCGATATCGCCTGCTGCCCACGGCCTGCTTGCCATGGAGGTAGAATCGAAGCGCCAAAAAGCACGCGAGAAAAACCGCCCTTTCGAGGTTCATGGTTGCTCCATGCACCCACCCAATCGGCCCACGTGATGTGTTGGTCGCGGAACATGATCTTGCGCAGATCAATGGGTTTTGCCGTAGCTGTCGGCGCGCGTCCACGTACCGTCGGCTCCACGATCGGGTCTTCGTATCCGGTATCCAAGCGATAAATGATTTCGGTTTGATAATTTCCGTCCGGCCAAACCACGAGGCCCTCGTCCGAAATGTCGTACGCTACGTCCTCCCCGAGCACCGCACGAATTTGTTCGCGCACGAGATCGACGCCTGCCACGCGGTAAAACCCTGCGAGCGCATTCTCGAATAAAATTCGTGTCGCATTGTCCGGAAAAACATCGATGAATCCAGGGTCGGTGACACTTGCCACGATGAGCCCGCTTTGTTCTTCGAACGCCACGACCGTGTGCGATTTCGAAAGCTTTTCGCAACCGAGCTCCACCGTGACGCGGTTCGATCCCAATTCGATGCCGACGACGGAAATGGAACCCGCTTGAAAATGCGGACATTCCGCCAAAAGCTCACCCACTTCGCGTTCGACCGCGCGCCGTATCGTCTCCTTCAAGTCTTCCAGCGTCTGCTGTAATCCCCGCAGCGCGCTATGAGCATGCGTTTTCCCCAGCGATTCCGCAAACTCGGCTTGACGAGCGGCTTTGCGCAATTTTGCAAAATGTTTCGGAAGTGTCCCTGAATGAAACCCTGGACGCATCAGCGTGCCCACGGTTTCACCGCGTTGTCCAATGGGAACGGGCTGCAGCTTGCGCGCGCGGTTTTCCCGATACAAACGATAATTTTCTTTGAGCTCCCAAACGAGAAACCCGAATATGCTGGGAAATAAAAATACCGTCGTCCCCGCGATCGTCCCGCCAATCACCGGCCCGAGCGGCGCGAGCGCTCGATTCAAGAATGCCAACATGTCGGCCGCAATCGATAAGGTCATTTTTTGCGCGACCGTCACGACCGGAAAGTGTTTGACCGGGTTGATCTCCGGCTCGATGAGCAGCGTCACGTACAAGCGAATGACGTACGCCACGAAAAACCAGACGAGCCCGAGAAATGCTTTGATGGGAATCGTGGCGCGATGTTCGCCATCGCGGAAACGAAGCCATTCGTCCACTCGGTAGAGCATCCGCTCGGACACTTCGAGCATGGCGCGAAACGTCGCCAAGATGAGCCGAAATATGCCTGGAAGTGCGCGTTTTCCAAGCATTTCCCACCCGCGCGCAAGCTGATCGACCGCGATCTCCTGCACGACCAAACCCACTCGTGTGTTGAGACAAACCGCGGCCGCGGCGAATACCCCCGTCGCGCCAATCACGCTGATCCCACCACCGAGCTGTCGCAGCGGCGTCAAGAAGTACAAAAGAAGCGTCACGACGAGCGGCGCCACGATGGTTTGTCCAATCGTACGAGCCAAACCACTCTCGAGCATGAAGCGAATGGGCCGCAGACCGATGAACCACTTGAAGGCCCCGGACAAACCCGCCCACAATGCCGACCCGAGCTTCGGAAAGCGCGCGCAACGCGACCATGCGTAACGATTCGCTGTGGATCAGGCAGAAGATCACGACGCTCGTGATCACCATCGACGGCCAGTTGACGATCGCCGGTGGCGTCGCTTCGAGCTTCTTCGCCACGGGCGCGATCATGTGCGCCAAACCTTCGAGGCCCACGAACGCGCTGCCAATCGGCAGGATGAAGTAAAGCGTCGCGAACCGACCAAGCTTGGTTCCGAAGAAAACGCTCGACACTTTCTGCAAGATCCGCAGGTAGATCTCGCCTCGGCGATACACGCCGTCGAGCTTCAGATCGAGCAGTTGATCCGCGCGAAGCAGCGCATCGTCGAGCACGATCTCGCGTGGGAACGCGACGTTGCCGAGCTTCAACTGGTTGCGCGACAGCGCATCGCGAAGCTCGGCGATGCTCAGAAATCCGCGACTGACCGCCTTGTCACACAGTTCCTCGACGAGCTTCTTGCTCGCGACGCGCTCGGGCAAACTCTCCGGAGCGAGCCCCACCGTCGCGAGCGTCTCCTGAAGCGCGGGGCGCAGCGTTGCGCGCACGTTGTCCTCGGCGCGCTTCGTCGCATGACGCAAAAGGCGCGCAAGAAGCCTGCGATCGGCCGACGGAAGCTCGGCGTGACGGAGTTTGTCGAGGGCGCTGCGCATGTGCCGCGCGATGCGCAAAGCTCGCGTCGTCGGCAGCTTGCGCACCACGGGGCGTTTGCCCAAGGACAGCGCCCACTTCACGACATCCACGGCCGATGCTCCACGCTCGTGCTCCGTGCACGCTCGCTGCAAGTCGTACAGAAGCCGCGCTTCGACCGGATACCGCAGCGCCTGCCGTTCACTCGCCACGGTTGCCAGCGGCAAGAGCGACGACGTCCACGGAATCGGCGGCGTGTCCTCCGCGCTATCGGGCGGCTTCAACGCCTTTTCGAGACGCGCACCGAGCGCATCGAGGTCTTGGCGAACGAGCGTTCGTAGTGACAACTCTTGATCTTCGCCCGCGGCGGGAAGGGCCGCGAGGCAACACAGTGCGCTGCGCACATGGTTGCCTTCGACGCGAGCTTCAGCGGCCTCCGCGATGAGCTTCTTGGCCTGAATGCTCGTCGTCACTCGGCGCGAAAAAAACGCGGGCAGAATGTCGAGCGCAGGCAACGCCGAATAGGTTGGCGTCGTCGACTCTTTCACTGCTCCGCGTGGCTTCGGTTCTTCGGCTCCTCGAGGCTTGCAAGCAGCCATGAGCCGCGCTGCGTCGACGTCTTCGGCGATGACGGAAAGAGCCTGAGCCGGATGTCGCAACGAGGGGAACGTGCGCGCCACGAGACTCGGCGCGAAATGGTGCAGCTCGAGCAAAAGCGCGGCAAATTCCGTGTAAACCTCGGCGTCTCCACCGGGCGGAAAGATCAACTCGTCGGTGTCGAGCACGCGGCGGATCTCGTCGAACTCCGTTTGTCCGATGCGATCAATGCGAGATCGGATGGCGGCGTCGTCGAGCTTGCCCTGCTTTCGCAACGCTTCGATGGCGACGTGCACGTGCCCATGAAAAGCCGATCGCCAGAGCCACCGTAGGACGTCTCCAGGAGCCGCACCACGCACCTCCGATGCTTTCGGGCGCGGCAGGACAATGACGTGCTCGGGCAGGTGTTTCGCTTCGGTTCCGAGCAGTTGCGGCGTTACGAGTTGAAGGAGTTTGTCGCGCTCGATCCAGTAGCAGTGCGCGTGCGGAACGCCGAGCCGGATGAGCTCGCGATCGCGCTTGATGACGCGGGCGACGATACGTTCGTCGACCGCGATCACGCCCGTTTCGGAACTGCGGAGGCTTCGTTCGATCAGGGACGTTTCCATGCGAGTCGCGGTCGTGTGCACGTGCAGGCGGCCGAAACGAGCGCCTCATCCATGGCAACGCCGCGCCTTATACCACGGGTTGCCCTTCCGGCATTGCCGTACGCAGAGGCGAAGCGGTTCCTGACCAGCAGTGCGGGCTCGGCGGACGATGCGGTCCGCAGATCATGGCTCCATGGGCAATGAGTCGTTTCGTCGGAGTTCGGGGAATGCATCCCGACCAGGGCGAAACGGGTGACCGAGGGGGGACTCATGGCTCTTGGAATTCATCCATTGCAGGGACGCGTGCTTCTCGTCGCAGTGTTTGCACTTTGTGCCGCTGCAGGGTGCGGCACTGGCGGTGAAGTCACGGTGGATAATGGGCGAAATGAGCGGGAACGTGGCTTCGAATCGTTCTCGGCGGGGCAGATCGCCGGAGCCGTATCGGTGATCAATGACACCGAGCAAATGCAGGCCAAGCGAGCGCTGTCTCGTTTGCAAGACGAATCCGTGCGGGCATATGCCGAAAGACTCATTCAGGACCATCAAGCGGCGGAAGCCGAGCTCAATCGGATCCTCGGACAAATGCAAATCAGCGAGCAAGGGAGTCCCGTGCAGGACGAGATGCAATTGCTTGGAGAAAACATGCGCCGGCATATCGAGCGGGAGACGCCGCAGCTCGTCGATCAGACCTTTCTCGAAGTGCAGCTTTTCATGCATCGAAAAAGCATCATCATTGTGGAGCAGCAGCTTCTTCCGCATGCGGGTCAGTCCGAAATGCAAGCGTATCTCGAGAAATTCCTTGGCACCTTGCGCCAGCACCTCGGCCAAGCGGTTCAGCTTCGCAAGGAATTTCCGACGCTCGACCCCGGCATCTGATCGTCTGCGCAGGTCATGAGAATACCCACTCGTGACGATCGGACGAAATATGTCCGATCGTCATAGGGATCTCATCGATCGTTCGACCTCGACATGATAACCTCTCAATGTTCGCTCGATTCTTTCGGAGAGCGATTGACAGAGGAGCGTGCGTGGCGAGGCCCGTTCGCTCTCAGGGCATTCGTCCATTCAATGCCGGCTTGGCCGGTTCGAGAGGTATTGTCAATGCACCCGCTCGGTGATCGAAGGATACACCTGCCTCGCGTGGACGCTCCCAGGTGGCTGGTTTTTTCTGATTTCGACGAAACGTACTTGGCGCACGACGGGTCTCCCGAGCGGCGTCGCGATCGTCGGGCGCTCGAACAATTCCTCATCGAATATGCGCGCCCGCTCGGAATCGTATTCGGTTGGGTGACCGATGGTCCAATCGATTCGGTGGCGGCCACATATCAAGCGCATGGCTTGCGCATCGTTCCTCATTTCGTTGCGAGCTCGTGGGGAGCCGAGCTGGATTTCTTTTCGCGCGAAGAAGGGCGAAGAAGCGCGGCCGAGTGGGATGCTCGTATGGGCGTCAGCGGATTTTCACTGACCCTCGTTACCGAAGCGCGTGACGAATTGGCTCAACATGGCGTGCGCCTCGAAGATCGTAAGGATAGTGGACCGAGAATGGACAGTTTTGTTTTCGTGCCGCCTGTCAAGCAGCGTGCCAATGAACTGGCGGCGCTCGTACATCGCGTTGCCGAAAGGCATTTCGTCGATGTTCATGTTGGCCCTTGTCATCCGGCTCTTGGCGAGGCCGAAGGTGCATACAGTGTCGATTTCGTTCCTCGCGGAGCAAATAAGCGCAACGTCGTCCAATTCGTGATGGAGCGTGTGGGCGCTCCACGCATTCGAACGATGGCTTTCGGCGACGATGTTGGAGACATCGAAATGTTATGTGCCGTCGAGCACGGGTATTTGGTCGACAATGCGACGAGCGAAGCGCGACGCCGATTCGCGCGCACCGCTGGCGCAAGTTACGCGCGCGGCATTCTCGACATGATGGAGCGACGGATTACGGGGAGTGGATCGTAAGCGGGTCTCGAGTTGCGCGCTCGCTTCGCGCGGGTCCAAATTCAGGCCCGGTATCGAATCGCGACACATTTGTCAGACCTGTGCGCTCTTCATCAAGCAGGTTCCCTTCTCGTCGCAGTCGAATATGATTCTGGCACATGCTTTGCTGAGCGCGAGCGCTTGGTAAGCTGCTGACGCTCCGGACCCTCACGCATAGGAGAATCATGCCGATGGAACGAGAACTCGCGCCGCACCGCGCGCTTTACCATCCTCTTTGGTTGGTTTCGCTCGGGCTACTCGTCCTCAACGATCATTTTTTGAAGGGCTCGGGAATTCTCCCGGCCGTCATCACGGGCAAACTCAGCGATTTTGCCGGACTCCTCGTCGCCCCCGCGCTGCTTGCAGTTTTGCTGCGATTGTCGACGCGACGGGCGTTTGTCGTAGCAAACGTCGCGACCGGCGCCGTATTTGCCGGTATCAAAATTTTCCCCGTATTCGCTCGCGTGTTCGAGGCCATTGCGGGACTCGGGCCTTTCGCGTGGCACATCACGGTCGATCCCACGGATCTCGTGGCAGTGCCGGTGCTGTTCATTTCGTACCGCGTATTCGTGAACGCGATGCAGCGACCGCTGCCCGAAAGGCCCATGACGCAGCGTGGGTTGGTCATGGCCGGATCGGTCGCATGTATGGCGACGAGCCAGCCCACCGAGCCCTTCGAGCCCTGTCCCGATCCCATCGCATGCGGTGCGATCCCGCGCGAACAGGCGGCGCTCGTCATCGGAAACGATACCGATGCGCAGCGCCTCATGCGCGTTCGTCCGCTCAAAGACAGCGTGCAGTACCTGTGTAGCGATTTGCTTGCAGATCCTACGAGAGCGCTCTCACGCGAGCTTTTCGGACCGGCGGATGCGTGGCTGCTCGAGCCCAATCGTGGTTTGCCGCTCTTGAACAAGACGTCGACCAATTGCGTCGCGTATCTCGTCGATGCCGACGGTTTGTCCCCGACGCTCATTGCTTGGTCGACGCTCGAGTTCCCGGAGAACTTCGTCTCGACGTCGACGCTTGCGCCCGAAGGCAATACGATGATCAACCTTTCGCTCGATGCGAACGGCAAGCTCGCCTTGGCCGATCATCCTGCCGTATTCGAGGCTCCGGCGCTCGAAGAGGTGCAACCCACGGGCGCATGTGCTCCGACGGATCCTGGCGTCGGCATTGCTTGGTCGACGCCGTTGCCTGGCGCAGGTCCCTTCAAGGTGGTCAGTGTGGAATCGTCGCCCGACGATTGTCACATGATTGTCTTGGAAAACAGTCCGAGCATGTTCATTTGCGTGCCTGCGGCGGCCATGCCGTTTCAGGCTGGTGATTTGCTCGAAGTCGAACCGGTTACCATTTCCGGTGGATCGTTTGCCGAGACGAACGGCGAAGCTCCGATTGCCGAAGGCGTCCGTCTTCGCAGCGGCACGCATATCGTCTTGGCCCTGCGCGGCAACGTTCTTGCGAGATATGGCAACTCCGGCGCCATCGAGCAACTCACCGAGCCGACGGTGGAGGTCGATCGGGCCAGCGGATGCGCCGGTAGTCACGACAAGTGCGGTAGTCTGACGATTCCCGCAGAAATTGCCTACATGGGCGACCACGTCAACACGATTACCTTCCTTCGCGCAGGTTCGAGCCTCGCATTGAAGGATGGTTACGGCACGTTGCACGTCGTTCGCGCCGATGCGACGCCCATTCGCGATACCGCTTGCCCGCCGTTTGCTCGCGCATCGCAGCATTACGAATCCGTTCTCGTCGTTCCCACGATCCCCTGATACCCGGAGGAAAAACGTCATGCTTCATCGAACTTTGCTCTCGACACTTACCACCGGGCTCTTGGCATTGACCCTCGCGGGATGCGCTGCCGACTCCGCCTCGCAAAATGGCGGTGCCCCGGTGGATCCTGGTCCTGGATCGACGGGTATTTCCCAAGCAGGCGCCCAGGATTTCGGTTTGTTCCGACAAATCCTCGACGACGGGAAAATTCCTGGCCCCGATACGCTCGATGACCTCGGGTTTTTCGCGGAACACAAGCTCGATTACCCTGCGCCAAGCTGTGGTAACGACGTGTGTATGCACGGGATGCTCGGGATCATGGGCAACATGATCAGCGGTTCGTCCTGTACGCTCGTGCAAATCGGAATGAATTCGCCCATCGACGTCAATAACTTGCAGCGCCCGCCACTGCACCTCGTGCTCTCCGTCGACACGAGCGGTTCCATGGCCGGCCCCGCGATGGATTACGTCAAACAGGGCCTCGTGGCGATGATTCCTGCGTTGCAACCGAACGACAAGGTTTCACTCGTCACGTATTCGACGAATGCCAAAATCGTACTCGACTACGTCGCCGCATCGGACAGCGCCGCGCTCGACAGCGCATTCAAGAGCATCTACGCCGCGGGTTCCACCAACCTTTACGAAGGTTTGTTCCAAGCCTTCAGCCTCGCGGACAAACACTTCATGCCGGGATACCAAAACCGCGTGCTTTATTTGTCCGATGGTGAGGCCACATCCGGCATTCAAAACTCGAGCAAACTCGTATCGCTTGCCGAAGCGTACGCGAAGAAAGGGATTGGCATCACCACGATTGGCGTCGGAAAAGATTTCGACGTCGGCGTCATGCGAGATCTCGGTGAAGTTGGCGCAGGCAACTTCTACTTCCTCGAAGATCCCAAGGCGGTCGTCGAGGTATTCACGGACGAGGTCAACACGTTCCTCGTGCCCGTCGCGCTCGATGTGAAGTTCGACGTCAGCGTGGGTGGTGGCTATGTCGTACGCGGTGTGTACGGGACAAACGGCTGGGAAAACGCGGAAGGCGGCGGGACCATTTCGATCCCGAGTCTGTTCCTCGCCGGTCGTACGAGCTCGGAAGATCCCATCTCGGAAGGGCGTCGAGGTGGTGGGGGCGCCATGCTCATCGAGCTCGTGCCCAAAGCTGGAGCGATCAGCGTTCCGGATCCGTACGCCGTGGGCAACATCTCGCTGTCGTTCAAGGATCCTGCGACGGGAACGACGAAGACGCAGACGACGAACATCGTCGCTCCGAACACGCCCGATGCACCTCCGGTCGACGGCTACTTCTTCAACGACACGGTGGAGAAGGGGTTTGTCATGCTGAACATCTACGCGGGTTTCAAACTCGCGACGCAACTTGCGGCCGACAGCGATCCGCGCACGGCGCGCCGTACGCTCGAAGCGCTGCGTCCAAACGTGGCCGATTGGCTCGACATCAATCCCGACGCCGACATCCAGGACGACCTGGTTTACATCGACAAGTTCATCGAAAACCTGAAGGTCGTCGAGCAACAGACCGTACCTTACACACCTGCCGATCCGCCCAATCCGTGGCCCGCAGACTGACATACCGTTTGTGTAGCAAGAGTTTGTCCTGGCCAGATCCGGGACTCGCGAGCAGTTCGTCATGAGGCCCAATCGGGGGGTATGGGGGGCAGAGCAGTCGGCCCGTCTTTTGGGCGAAGCCCAAAAGACTTATAGGGCCGCCTGCGAGCCCCCCATCGTGACTAGCCTCGCGTAGCGCGCGTCTCACGCGCGCGGAGCGAGCGTTCAAATCCAGACCCGGATGCGAAGCACGTGGGCTCTGGCCCGCCATGGTCGGATGATCTATGGTTCTTCTCGCGCGTGTTTTTTGCACGCACTGCAAGCAACCGAAGAGGATCATGAACCGTCACCATCTCTTCATCGCACTCGCTGCTGCGCTCGCGATGGGCGCGCCGGCATGCAAGAAGTCGGGCGATTCGTCCTCCGAACATGGTTCGAAGGAAGAAGCGTTCGGCCGCATGACGGTCGACGAGGTCGAGGCGAAGTTGAAGGAGGCCAAAGAGGGCAAGGCGGCCTTCCACGTCTTCGACAACAACGCCAAGAGCGTCTACGACAAGGGGCATCTGCCAGGCGCGAAGTGGGTCGACCACGAAAACGTCAAGGCGACCGACTTGCCCGCCGACAAGGATGCAACGCTCGTTTTTTACTGCGCGAACGAGCGGTGAACGGCGTGCCATGAGGGCGCCGTGAGCGCCCTGAAGCTCGGTTACAAGAAGGTTTTCATCATGCCCGCAGGTCTGTCCGGTTGGAAAAAAGCCGGCAAGCCCGTCGAACCTGCATCCTGACGTCCCATCCCCATCACGCGCACGTACGCCTGCGTTGCGCGCACGAATGCTCCACCTGAAAGTTCTTCCTCCCCCTTCGTTTCGAGCGGTATGTTTGCCCCTGCGACGTTTGTCGCATGGACCATCCGAAAGCAAACGAAGGAGCAGCGCGTGGGGGAAGACCGAGAAAAACGCGAGGTTTTGGAGGCAAAGGCGCCGGACCTCGGCGGCCTCGCCGCACCTTCCTCCGATGCTGGCTTCGATCCCAGACCGCTCGACGTAGCTCCCGTCAGCATTCGTCGCACCGCTGGCACCGTCGTTGCCGAAAAGTTTGCACTCCAACGAGTTATCGCATCCGGCGGAATGGGCACGGTCTTCGAGGCGTGGGACACGTTTCTCGAGCGCAAGGTGGCGATCAAGATCATGCACCCGCAATATGCGGCCGACCCGGCACTCGTTGCGCGATTTCGTCGCGAAGCACGCGCCGCATCTCGCATCCAGCATCCCAACGTCGTCAGCGTGCTCGAACTCGGAAGGCAACGCGATGGCTCGGTGTACCTCGTGCAGGAACTGCTCGTGGGCGACACGTTGCGAGCGCATTTGGAAGAGCGTTGTTTTCTGCCGCCGGACGATGTGCTTGCGATTGCCATTCCGCTGATGAACGGGCTCGCGGCCGCGCACGCGCTCGGCATAACGCATCGCGATCTGAAGCCCGAAAACATCATATTGGCTCGCATGCCGTCGGGGGAAATCATTCCCAAAATCATCGATTTCGGTTTGGCGAAATTGCAGGACGCGAGCAAACAAAGCCTCACGCGCATGGGGACGGTTCTGGGCACGCCCCAATACATGTCTCCCGAGCAGGTATTGGCGAAAAAAATCGATGCGCGGTGTGACGTATGGGCCATGGGCGTCGTGCTCTACGAAATGCTTTCGGGCATTTTGCCCTTCGATGGCGATACCATCGCGGAGACGTTGGCGCTCATTACGAAGGGCCCGTTACCGCCGCTCGATATCGTCGCTTCGCGCCACGCAGCTCCGTTTGCCCCGGTGGTGTCGAAGGCGCTCGCTCGGGATTTGGACGAACGTTACACAACCATTACTGAATTTCGAGATGCGTTGTGCGCGGTAGGCGGCACGGGCCGCGTGCTCGTGGTACGGGCTCCATCGCTGCTCGAACCTGGCGGTCCATCGCCCACGGAAATGATTCCCATGGACGCGGATCCGGTTCTCGACGAAGCGACGCTCGATTTCGACGACATGCCTGCGCCCCCGCTCGGTTCGTCTCGGAAAAACTTGCCCAAACTCCTCACCCCATTGCCGGATTCGCAATCCGAATGGGCCAGAGCTGCAGTAGGCTCGAGACCGCAGCCGGAAGATCCCCTGAAGCTCGCTGAAGAAGCGCTTGCCGTGAATGCTCTGAAAGACGCCATTCGGTGGGCCGAGCTTGCGGTGAACAAGAAAGATGGGGATGAAGATGCGCGCGGTCGAGCGTATCTCGTCGAAACGGTCGCTCATCGATGGCTTGGCAATTACGCCGACGCATTGCGTACGGCCGAAGAAGCCATGGTGCGCGTCGCGCGAGGTGAAACGGTTTGGCACGCCGCTTTTGGTCACCAGGTCATGGCTTATGGGTATCTCGATCGAAAGGATCGTCTGCTTCAATGCGTTGACGAATTGTCGGCGCTCGAGGAAGAAGAGGGGGTCACGACCGAGGCGCACATCGTCAGCGCTTGCCGTTTGTCGGTTTTCGTCATTCGTGCTGGAGTTCCGCAGCTTGGAAAAAAAATCGCTCGCGAGGCACATGCACGCGTTCCCGATAAATCAGCGGCGGGAGCGCTCGTACGTGCGTGGCTCGCGTGTGCACGCGCAGAGATTGCCCTGATCGAATCCGATCCAGCGGCTTATTTGCGGCGGAGCGAAGCGGCCGTGGATGCATTCACCGAAGCGGCCGACGTACGAAATGCATGTCTTTCACGCACGACCGTCGGACACGCGTACATGCTGCTCGGAGCGTACGATCGTGCGAGCTTCGTCTTGCGTCGAGCCATTGCCGTTGCAGAACCCATGCAGCTCGATTTCACACCCATTGCCAAAGCGACGCTTGCGCATTGTTCAGCAAGGCAAGGTCATGCGGGCGAAAGCCTGAAGCTCATCGACGAAGCGCTCGAAATGTGTCGCGCTCGCCATGACAAATCGCGTGAAGCCGAAGTGCTCGCGCTCGCTGCGCGATTGCGGACATTGAAGGGCGAACACGCCGAGGCGGTGAAGCTTGCCCGTTCGGCACTTGCATTGATGGACGCCGAGGGGACGACGGGCAAACGAGCGACCGCACTTGCGGTGCTTGCCGATGCGCTCATTCAACAAGGACAAACCGATGCAGCGCTCGCTCCGGCCACCGAGGCTGCGGCCATTTTGGATCGCATTGGGGGACTACAATCCGCCGAAGCGCTCGTGCGGATCGTACATGCATTGGCGCTTCGTGAAAATGGTCAGGACGCGGAAGGGCGCAAGCGATTGAATGATGCGCGAAACGTGCTCATCGCGACGGCGAAGAAAATATCCGACTCGCGCTTCAGGCGGTCTTTTCTCGATGTTGCGCCCGACCACCAGCGGCTGCTCGATTTGGCTGCGGAATGGTTGGGGCCGGGTTGATCACGCGACGTCTGCGCCCTTGGTCAAAAGCTCCCGCAGCACTTTCTCCGCTACGTTTCGACCCGTCGCCACGGCCACCACACGCGGGTGATTCACGCCCGCGATTGCAAGATCCACCTTGCCCGCCAATAGCGCCGCCGCGCATACCGCGCCCGATCCTTCCACCACGACCCGCTCCTCGCGCACGAAATGCCGCATCGCCTCCTCGATATCGGCTTCGCTCACCAATACGATGTCGTCGAGGTAATGCTGGCAAAAGTCCACCGTCATGGACCCGGCCTCGATATTCCCCGCCAAACCATCCGCCAAGCTCGGCAAATCTTCCACAGAAACGATGCTTCCCGCCGCCCGCGCTCGATGCATTGCGGGATACGCCTCGCTTTGCACGCCAATCACGCGCGTTCGAGGCGCAATGGACTTGATATAGAGCGCAATGCCCGCGGCGAGCCCACCACCACCAACCGGCACCAGGACCACGTCCACATCCGGCAAATCCGCGAGAATCTCGATTCCCACGGTTCCCGCGCCCGCAATCACGTCTGGATCATTGTATGGGGAAACGAATACCAAGCCGCGATCCTGCGCCATTTTTCGCGCATCCGCTTCGGCTACATCGTAATTGCCTACGGACACGACGAGCTCGATGGGATAACGCCACAATGCTTCAAGTTTGGCAGGAGAAACCGATCGCGGTACGACCAGCGTTGCCCGCGCCGAAAGTGCCGTCGTCGCATGCGCCACACCGAGCCCGTGATTTCCGGCGGATGCCGCGACAAACCCTTTGCGAAACGCGAGCGCATCTTCGTCACGCAGACGAAGCAGCTTGTTTGCGGCCCCGCGAACCTTGAACGATCCCGTCGGTTGCCAAATCTCCAGCTTGTGAAACACGTCCGCGGACGTCAGCGCCGATAACGACAAACTCCGCTCGAGCGGCGTGCGAAGCACAAGTCCACTGCGCTCGATCCGCTTTGCAGCAGCGAGCACGTGACGCGGCGATATCATTGCAAGCGGATCCATCAGACGGCTGCTTTCATAAAGAAGTCACCCCGAACGATCCCGGCGTGGGGCTCATGTCGAAGACGAGGGTACCGCCGTGCATGATTTCATCATGCGATATTTCGGGTTTGTCGAGAGGTACGTCGTTCCAGCGAACGGAATTTACGTAGATGTTTTTTGCAGAAACGTTGTTGGCCAAGATCGTCAGCGTTCCCTGCTGCACCTTGATTTCCATGCGCGGGAAAAGGGGCGTACCGAGAATGTACCGTGTCGTTCCTGGTATCGGGTAAAACCCTGCCGCTGTAAAAAGATACCAGGCCGACATCGTGCCGCCGTCATCGTTCCCGGGCAAACCCGAAGGCGTGTCATTGTAATGCGTGAGCGCCGCCCAGCGCGCGTATTTTTGCGTCAAGTCTGCTCGGCCAACCTGCGCAAACGCATAAGCGGCATGAATACATGGTTCGTTGCTGTGCCAATAAGCATTCCGCGGTGCTCCCGATGCAAATCGATCTTCGATGGGACGCTCCGCCATGTCGACCACGCTCTCTTCGAAGAACTGCGTGAGTTTTTCCACGAAGGCCGTTTGTCCGCCAAGCAGCTCCGCAATCCCAGGAATGTCGTGCTGCGCCCAAAGGCTATGCCAACCATTCGCTTCGGCATAATGATCGCTCATGGCATAAGGGTTGTACGGTTTTTCTACGAACGTTCCAGCCTCGTCCCGCGCGCGAATGAATCCCGTTGCCGGATCGAAGAGGTTGCGATGATTGAGCGAATGAGCGCGGAACGTGGCAGCGTCGTCGGCTTTTCCAAGCGCTTCGGCAAGGTTTGCCAGGGCCAGATCGTCGTGCCCGAATTCGAGCGTATGCGATGCGGATCGGCCGATGTTGGCCGGTACATACCCGAATGTATTGTACGGGACTGCCCATTGCCGCCCGCCTCGACCGCCCGGGGGATCGACTTCATCGAGCGCCGCCGCGCGCAAAATGGCATACGCTCCTTCGATATCGACGTCCGTAATGCCTTTGATGAATGCGTCGGCGACGACGACGTCGGCACTTGCCCCCAGCATCGTGCCCGCTTCGCCCGTGGCGATGGGCCACTTCGGGAAGAACCCGGAGATCTCGGCCATTGCATGAAGCGAACGCACGGTATTGCGAGACGCTTCGGGCGTTATGAGCGCGTAAAGCGGCGTGAGCGTCCGGTAGGTATCCCAGAGCGATTGATCGGTCAAAAAGGTAAAACCTTGTGCCGTCTTCACCTGCCCACCATATCGATATTCGCCGTTGACGTCGCTCGATGCGGTGGGCATCAAGAAGGACCGGTAGAGCGACGAATAAAACATTCTACGCTCGGCTTCGGTTCCGCCCCATATTTTCATCGTATCGAGCAGATCGAGCCACGCGTTTGCCGTGTCTTCATGCGTTTTGTCGAAGTCCCACGCCGGCAATTCGGTCTGTCGATTTTCGGCCGCATTTTCGGCAGATACAAAAGAAATGCCGACCTGGAGCTCGATTGGCACGCCATCCGAGATGTCAAACGAAAGGACAGCTCCCACTTTGTCGCCGCTTGCCGTCATTCCTTCCACCGGCACAGCGCCCTCGGAGAAGACCAGTGACTTGGTCCAAGGTGTGCGGCTCACGATGTCGAAGAATACATCGTACCCACCAAACCCGCCGGACATGCCTCCATTATGATGCAGTTTTCCAGTCATTCGCTGCGCTGCACCATCGAGCGTGAACTCGGCATGCGTGATATCACCGCCATTCAAATGGTGCTCCAGGTCGAATACGACATGGCCTTCGGTCGTGCCCTGCGGATACGTGTGCCGATGATGCGCTCCATGCGTTGTCGCCGTCATCTCCGCCCGAATGGAACCTCGGTCGAGCGTCACTGCATAATAGCCCGGCGTCGCAACCTCGGTTGATTTGTCGAAATGCGATTCGTACCCTTCTTGCGTGGTGCGCGTGGCGTCGAAAGAATCGAGCGGCATGATACCAAGCACGCCGTAATCGGTGGCGCCCGTGCCATGGAGATGCAAATGGGAAAACCCTTGGATGTAATCGTCTTCGGCCCAATACCCGGAATAATGCAAAAAGTTGATCGTGCCGAAGGGTCCTCGCGTGTCCGGACCCACCTTGGCCAAACCAAACGGTGCTGCAGCCCCTGGAAAAGCACTGCCATGAGCAAATCCAAATCCACCGCTCCCAATACGGGGATCGACATAGGCGAGCGGATCGGCGACCGCGGACGGCGGCTCGGTAGGAATCGGTTGTGGTTCGAGCGTGCAGCCTTGGGCGCACAATGCCAAGGTCAATGCAGCGAGCAAGGTTCGAGGCGAGTGGCGGACGTGCATACGCGAGGCTCCTTCGAAAGGATGATTGAAAGCAAACATGAATGCGCCCGCTCGTCAACGGCTCGTCGCATCGGCGATTCGCATTGCGCACGAATCCATCATGAACGTGCGGCGCGCACGTCGAGCAGCACCTTACCAAATGATGCGTTCGACGCGACGTATCGGTGCGCTTCGGCAGCATCGGCGAGTGGAAAGACGCGATCGACAATGGGTTTGACCACGCCCCGTTCGAGCCACGGCCCGATATTGCGTTCGAGCATGGTTGCAGCTTCGATTTTTTCTTCGAGAGGACGTGAACGAAGCACCGTCCCAATGAGCTCGAGGCGCTTGCGCAAGACCAAACCGAGATTGATGTCGGCAGTGGCGCCCGCCGACAGGCCCACGAGGACGATACGAGCTCGTAATGCAGCCGCGTTGATGGTCTCCGGCAGGTACGGACCTCCGACGAGATCCAACACCACGTCGACTCCGCCTCCGTTCGTGCACGCGCGGACCGCATCGGCAAACTGCGCGTTCGTCACGACAATCCCTTCATCCATGCCAAACGAGCGGCACCGTTCGAGTTTGTCCGGGGTGCGGCTCGTGCCGATGACGAAACACCCGAGGGCTTTGGCGATCTGAACGCCTGCCGTACCTACGCCACTGCCGGCAGCATGAACGAGCACGCGCTCGCCTGGTTGCAATCGGCCCCGCACGACGAGCGCATCGTATGCCGTGACAAACGCTTCCGGCGCGGCGCCGGCAAGCTCGTCGCCGAGTGATTGGGGTGCTCGGGCAACTTCGCGTTCGTGCACGACGACATATTCTGCATACGCGCCGCCGCCGACGATCCCATACACGCGTTCGCCTGCAGAAAAACGCGTAACTCCATCGCCGACGGCGTCGATGGTGCCGACGTATTCGAGGCCTGGTATGTCGGCAGGCACGCCCGGCGGTGCAGGGTAAAACCCAGCTCGCTGGAGCAAGTCTGCTCGATTCACGCCGGCAAACGCTACGCGAATGCGAACATGACCGAACGGAGGATTGGGATCCGGAACGTCACGAAGCTCGAGAACCTCGGGACCGCCAGGGGAACGAATGACGATGGCGCGCATGACGCAGTATGGATCGATTCAGGGGTCGACGACGTCTTTCGTATTGAGTTTGCCGCCGACGATGTTCCACACTTCGATTTGCCCAGGAGCTTCGCCCGTGTCGGGATTGAAATTGAGCTCGCCCGATACTCCCCTCAGGTCGATCGACACGTCATTGCCGAGCTGCGTTTTCCCGTTGGACCACATTCCAAAATTGATTTCGATGGGCGCGCCTGCCGACAATTTCAGCATTCCCTCGGAGACTTGATTGCCGTCGTAATCATCGTTTTGCCGCGAAGCCCAAATGACACCATAAGCGCCGACGTAGGTCGCGTCATATGCTTGGGCGGTGAAGGAAAAACCCGAGGCATCACGCAGCCATTTCGAATTGTAATTGGCTAGGAAGGTTTCGTACACGGAGCCCGAGGGGCTGGCAGGAGCGGTTCCCGTGGCGCCTTGAATGATGGTCCTCACGTCGGGCGCAAGCGCGGAATCGAGGAGTGCGTCGGCATCTTTCGCACCATCGGTGAAAAAGAACGGAGCGGAAGCCGCAGGCGTCGCTGCGAGAGTTTCGACGACTCTGACCGTATTGCCGGCACGAACCGTAATGACCAGGACGCCATTGGGGGCATAAGCAGTCACTTGCGTCGCCAAATTCGACATGGCGGCAGGATCGTCGAATTGCGCTTCATCGACCGGGAAAATCGCTGACTTGTCGATGCCGTACGTGTCGCGAAAGACATTCGACAACCCCTGGCCGTACGCGTCGTTGCTATAAATGACGGCGACCTTGTTGACGCTCATGAGAGGGCCAATGACGGTCGTGGCCATGACTTTGCCCTGTAAAACATCGCTCGGGCACGTCCGCCAGAAAAGCCCTGGTTTTCCATTACCAAGCGGATCGTCGGCCTCGGTGAGCGACGGACTCGTGGCCGATGCGGAAATCACGACCGTGGGATAATTTTTTTCCTTGAGGCGCGCAATGACGACCAATGAATCGGAGGAGGACAAGGGGCCCACGATGTAGGGAACGCCCAGCGTGCCTGCAAGGTAATCGACGGCTTTGTTCGTCAATTCTTGGCGCTCGGCACCTTGCGCCATGTTCGACGGTCCGCCATTGTCGCAAACGACGACACCGAGCCGTTTGCCTCGGTTCATCTTGCCGCCCTTGTCGTTGATTTCATCGACCGCCAGACGAACCGATTCCGTGAGCACTCGGTCCTTCAATTCACCCAGCGAATAAATGCTGCCAATCACGAGAGGTGCGTCGGGACCGGCAAGTGGCGTGTCCAGCAACTCGTCCGGTTCGGCAATTTCACTGCATTGAGGATCACGAGGGAAGGCGGATACGCAAAACCCATTCACACACGCTCCACCACCTGCATTTCTGCGGCAATCGTGCCCCGTGACGCATGCAGGCGGGTCGCTGCAATACCCATTCGTGCATTGGCTCTTGGGTCCGATCGTCAGTTCACACTCGTCGTTCGAGCTGCAAGGTTCTTGCGCGATATTGCCGAGCGAGCAGCTCGAGATCGACGCAAAAAACGGCACCGCGACGAGCGAAATAAGGGCTGCGTATTTTCGTTCAGCGCGCGCCGAACGGCCAGGACAAACGGGTTTGTCAAGCATCGTAGGTGGTGCCGGCCCGAGTGGGCAGGCTCGTCGAGCGTATCATCCATGCCCGCGCAAAGGGCGGCCTAATGGAGAACCGCGTCGACGCCTTCGTGAAGATCGACAGCCGCTCCTCCCGGTCGCCTTCGCAGCACGACGAGATCCGCCGTTGCACAACCAAGCGCTACGTCCGTAGAGCTCGTCGTGATGATCCACTGAACTCGCGGCAAGGCTCGATGCAGTCGGCCCACGATGGTCCTCTGCCGGAAAATCGGCTGTTCGCTTTCGATATCGTCGAGCAAGACGACGCCCTCGCCCTCGCGCGGATCACGATCGGGCCACGCGGCCGCAAGACTACGCGTGACGAGTGCACCGAACGACACGAGATGGCGCAAGCTTCGCGGGAGATCGTCGAACTCCACACGCCGATTTTCAGGATCCCGAAACACGGGTTCGAGTCGTACGGGATCGACGCCGAGAAAGTGGTAGCCGTCGTCGTCGAGGAGCGCAGCGAGCACGAGCCGCAGCGCATCTTCGAGTCGCGACGCTGTCGGCGGCGTGTCGTCGGCTTGTTGTGCAAGCGCCGAGGCGATGCACGCAAACGAGAGAATCTGCTTGGTCTCGCGAGCCAAGTCCGTGCGCGTCGCATCATCGAAATTCGCAGCGGATCGGACGTCGTATCGCAACAGTGTTCGCTCGGGCGATGTGAGCATCACGGCGGTGCGCGAAAACCAGCGAGCACCCGAGATGGCGACCAGGACAAACCCACGTTCACCCGCGCGACGATCGAAAAGCGTCTGCTCGCGACGGCGCAGAAGTGCTTCGTCGTCCCGCTCGTCGAGACGTGCGTTGGGACTCGCAAGCTTGAGCGGATGCGGACGAGCGGGGTCGTCGTCACCGAGGTGCCATTCGGACACGACGAACGGTGGTCCATCGCTCGATGGCTCCGCCCGCCATGGCTGATGCTGTGCGATCGTGTGACCCGGTCTCGTCGTCGCAATGGCCGATAGAATCGAGGTTTTCCCGACGCCTTCGCCACCAAAGAGCACGACGACGGGCTTCGGTGTTCCCTCGTCGTCGCAGAACGGGATCGTGATGTCTCCAAACGGTCCGAGCGAAACGATACGTAGGCGAAGGAGCAGCACGAGAAACCGAGTGTATCACAAGAGGATACGCCAGGCTGAGCGCGGGTGCGTGCGCCGTGACGCGATCGCATGTGTGGTACGAGCGGAAAGACTCAACGCGTACGTTAGAAAGAACCTTGGATGATTGCGCCGCCGACATCACGGCCAATCCAGGGAACGATCCGCGCCGTTTGTTCCGTCTTTTTCGGAGCGGTGACGATCCCGAAAACCGCGGCTCCGATGCATGCCGCGCCCACGGTTGCGGAAACGACGGTGAGCGCGAGCGATCGGTTCCATCGAGCTTGAAGGTCTTGCGCTTCTTCAGCCGTATAGCTCGGCCCGCATTGGTTGTTGGGACAGTCGCGCTCGACGCGCTCTTGCGTGTCCGCGAAGTCGATGCCGAAGATCACGGCTCCTGCAGCTCCGAGCACGCCAACGCCGCCCGCAGCCCATGCCCAGACGGGAATCTTTCGGCCGGTATCGGGTTTGTCCGAGGTCGGTGGCTTCATGACGAGCTCGACCGGTACGGTTTGTCCTTCTGGAACTTTGATGGTGCGCTTGGCGTCGGCAAAACCGTCGGCAGACGCGACGACGGTGCGATCTCCGGGATTGACGCGGAAAGGCAACGAAAGGGCTGCCGGAGGTACTTCGTCAGAACCGACGACGACGCGTGCAGTCGTTCCATCGGGCAAACCGGAGACGGTGATGACGAGCGACGGGATGCGTTTTTCCAGGTCTTGCGCGATCTTGTTGGCTTCGGCTTGCGCTTGCGAGAACGCTGCATTGTTTGCGGAGTTGTCGAAACGAACGGCTTCCAGGGCTGTTTCGCGAGCTTCGACGAACAGCCCCATGGCCTGCTGCACCTTGGCGAGATCGAGTCCGGTCGTCGGCACGCCCATGATCGAATGCGCGCCCTGACACGACTTCAGTGCTCCATCGAGGTCGTTCTTTCCAAACTTGTCGCGGCAGTCGAGCAGGAGCGTGCGTGCGGTGTCCTTCGCGGCTGCCGAGGGCTGCTTTGCACCTTGGGCGTGCGCGGCACTCGCAAAGGCGAGCGTCAGCACGCACAACCCTAGAGATGCCCCGATTCGCTTCGTCGTGAGATGCATGGAAACGCTTTTCAAAAGCCGATGGTGTCTTTGGGTGGGGGCTTGGCCGGGCCGGTCCTGGGCCCAGGAGGCGCCGGTGGTGTGACGACGCGTGTGGGTTTGTCCGACGCAGATTTGGTCGACGTTGCACTGGCAGCGGCGCTGGCGCTCGGAGCCGTTTGGACTTGCGTCGTTTCCAGAGGAGCCGCAGCGACGGTCGCTGCAGGAAGCGCGGAAACTGCTTGAACGACGGGTTTGTCCGGTTGAGCCGCGGGCTCGGGAGGAACATCGTCTTTCGATCCGGTCGACACCGCTACCAGGATGATCCCCAGCGTGAGCACGACACCAGCCGCTGCACCGGCAGCGACGAGCAGTTGCTTTTTGGTCGCCGAGTTTCGTCGCCCTGCATCGGATGCCGTTCCAGCGAACGTTGGCTGCGGCATGCCAATCATGCTCGAAGCGCCGGCGCTCGAAGGCGTGGACTGCGAAAGGACGGAAGGGTAGTTCGGAAGTGGCGCGCTGATCGGCGGCGGCAACGAAGCTGGTGGCGCCGAAATAGGCGGCAGGGAAGCGGGCGGCAACGGCATCATGGACATCGATGGCATCGGAGCCCGCATCGAAGCGGCATGCTCGAACGCTTCCGCCATCTCCTTCGCCGAGTCGTAACGCTCGTTCGGATCGCGCTTGAGCATCCGGACAAACCACGCATCGATGGTGGGAGGCAACCCGGGTCTGAGCGAGCTTGGAGGTGGAAAGACGCCTCCATGGACCGCGACCGAAAGCGACCCGATCGTCTCACCATTGAAGGGCACGCGGCCGGTGAGCGCGAAATAGGCGACGACTGCAAGCGACCACAGATCCGACTTGTGGCTGACGGTTCGCGCGCTCAGCAGTTGCTCGGGGCTCATGTACAGTGGAGTGCCCATCATCGAGCCCGTCGTCGTCGCGCCTGCCATCGCCGCGCCCTGATCAATCTTCGCAACGCCGAAGTCGAGCAGCTTGATGAAGATTTCTCCGTCGATGTTGCAGAGAAAGATGTTGTCCGGCTTGATGTCGCGATGAACGATGCCGAGGCTGTGCGCGCGCCCCAATGCTTTGGCCGATTGCGTCACGACACGCGCGACATCGGCGACCGGAAGCGGTCCAACACGCCGAACTGCGCGCTTCAAGTCTTCGCCTTCCAGATACTCCATCACGATGTACGGAACACCGTCGGGCATCACGCCGTGGTCAAAGACTTGTGCCACGTGGGGATGTCTGATCTGCGCCGCGGCCTGCGCTTCCGTGCGAAAGCGCTGCATCAGCGTTTCGTCGTCCAGATTGGCGACCGACATGAACTTGATCGCGACCGGCGTGCCGAGCGTGAGGTGGTCGGCAAGCCAAACGCTCCCCATGCCTCCTTTGCCAAGGATGCGCATGAGCTTCAGCGTCGGCGTGACAAGCTGACCAGCCTTCATTCAGACGTCCTTCTTCACGCTAACAGCAAAGTGCATTCTGTAAAAGCTGGTTGACCAAAAGCTTCACGATCGCAGCCTACATCGCTTTCGTTGGGATCCGAAGCTTCCTGTGATCCCAAAGCAGATCGCCGACGATATCGAACCGAGGCCGAACCCACGTGTTCGTCCCGTGAAAGGACCAACGCCAATCTCATGGACGAGCTATTTTCCATCGCTGGCGAAGCAGGCGGAGCGCGCATCATCGCCGTCGCTGACGATGCGTCGGGTTTGCGGGCATTCATCGCAATCGATGACACGACACTCGGGCCGGCCGCGGGTGGCGTACGCACCATGCGATATCCAACGGCAAAAGACGCGCTCGAAGATGCGCTGCGCCTTGCGCGCGCCATGACGCACAAGTGCTCGCTCGCGGGACTCGATGCAGGAGGAGGCAAAGCGGTCGTTCTGCTTCACGATGGGTTACGTCGCGACGCGGCATTCACGCGTCTTGGGCAGGTCATCGAGGAGCTTGGAGGGCTCTTCCGGACCGCGGGTGACCTAGGAACGACAGCGGCCGATCTGCAGGCCATGGCGACTTCGTCGCAATACGTGCACACCGACGAACGACACCTCGCGGCATCGGTTGCTCGGGGCCTCGTGCGATGCATCGACGCATGTGCTGCGGTGCGTGGTGTCGCGTCGTCGGGCCTGTCCGTTGCCGTGCAAGGTGCAGGAAGCATCGGCGCAGGCGTGGCTCGAGCCGTCGCGGCAGCAGGCATGAAGGTCCTGGTTGCCGATGTGGACACGGAGCGCGCGGCACGGGTCGCGAACGAGATCCCGAATGCACGTGTCGTCAGTGCAGAGCGCATCTTGCTAGAACGAGTCGACGTGGTTGCTCCGTGCGCCATCGGTGGCGTGATCACCGACGATGTTGCTCGCGAGATGCACGCGTGGGCCGTCTGCGGAGGGGCGAACAACGCGCTCGCATCGGCAGAAGTTGCACATGTGCTCGCGCGGCGCGGCATTCTGCACGTGCCCGATGCGATCGCGTCTGCGGGCGCTGTCGTAGACGGCATCGGCCGGTCCGTGATGAAGCTCGACGATCCAAGTCCGCTCGTCGATCGGCTCGGGGTCGTGGCTCGCGAAGTGTTGGAAGAAGCGCTGCGCGTGCGAAAAACGCCGGTCGAAGTCGCCGAAGCGCGCGCGATGGAGCGCATCACGCAGGCGCGCACGATGCGGACGCATAAGTGGTCGCCCTGAACGTCATACCGCGAGCCTGCTGAACGGACTGTGCATTGGGTGCGCACTCGACCGCGGAATATCCGCCGCATGTGGAGTCCATGCCGCAGGACCGCGTACGCCTCAACGCACCCCTGCGTGCGCCAACCGGCGAAACGAAGGCTCTGTTCGACGTCGGGCGCGAAGGGTAATTTGCGCACGTTGCGTCAATTTTGCAGGACAACCATGTTTGCGGTGTTTGTCCACTCGCGGTACGCAGTTTGCCCACGGACTCCGGAATGCCGCCTCGCTCACTCGCCCGCCAAATCCTCTCCTTCATCCCCGTCGCTATCTTCGGCATTTGCGCCACCGGCTGTACGTTGTTCGACGAATTTTTCGACGAGAGCGTGAGCCTTGCGGAGTTCGCCCCCGTGAGCGCGCATGTGACCGTCGAGCTTGCGGACGTGTCGCGATCGCAGCTCGTGCTCGAAGGCAAAGAGGGCATGTGCCCGACGATGAAGGACGACATCGAGGCGCGGGTCGACGACAAACCCATGGACGTGTTCATTCGTGGAGGTCAACAGCCAAACTCGCAAGGCGGCTGGATCTGCGGCATGCCCACGTTTCGCCGGAACGTTGCCTCGAGCGATCTCGGCAAAGCATCGACTCGTTTCATCGTCGAGGACGACACCAAGACGATCACGGTCGAAGCGACCGGTTTGCTGCAGGAACGAACGATTGCGCCCACCGTGAAGGATGTCCCCATCGAGGCTGGGGTCGAAACGTCGTTCGACTGGTCGGTCGCGACGGACGAAATCGATCCCGAGCTTTTGCTTGTGGACTTCGTGTACGACGATGCAGCGCTCTCGTTGTCGTCGACGGCCTGGACGCGGGTCGATGGATCCTTGGTGCACATACGTTTGCCTGCAGATGCACCGGCGGGGAAGGGCATGTTGCAAGTCGAAGTGACGGCGAACGTGCCTGTCGAGAAGTGCGATGGAGTGCCTGCGTGTGATGCAAGCGTTCACGCGCGTGCAGAAGTGGAGCTGGAAGTCGTTGCGAGCAAACCGCCGAACCCTTGAGGGTCGGTTCGGCGTCGATCGAGATGAGTCAGCCAGCCAAGAGCGCGCGAAGGCGCGGAAACGCGGAGTGAATGTCGTCCATCGAGACGGCACCGATGCTCAAGCGGAACCAGCCAGTGTCTTCTCGCAGGCCGAAAGCTTGGAAAGGCACCACCGCCAAACCGGCTTCTTCGAGCAAGAGTTTGCGGATGTCTTCGTTTGTCCGGACCGTACGACCACGGATGGTCTTTCCGATCCAGTCGAACTTGGCGGACAGATAGATCGCTCCTTGCGGCGCGATCGCATCCACGGCGAGACCGTCACGTTTCATTGCGGCAAAGCCTGCATGCAGTGCATCGAGCCGCTCTTTCACCTTCGCTTTTGATGCAGCAAGAAACGCGTTCATCGTTTCTGGCGCATCGAGGAGCGCGGCTGTGGCGACCTGTTCCGGTTTTGGTGCCCATGCACCGACGTGCCCCAGAATGTCGGCCATGCGTCGCCTCACGGCTGGCGGCATGAAGCCCCATCCGACGCGCAAACCCGTGGCACAAAACGACTTCGACAAGGCATCGAGAAGCAGCGTGTACGGAGCGACTTCGGGGACGAGTGACACGGGCGTGTAGTGACGCGCATCTCCATGCGTCAGCATCCAGTAGACTTGATCGTACACGAGGTAGACGGGACGACTGCCTTCGCTCGCGCGCCGCTTGTTTTCCTCGACGACGAGAACCGCGATGCGAGCGAGTTCGTCTTGGTCAATCACCGTTCCCGTTGGATTGAGGGGCGAGTTGATGAGCAATAGGCGTGCTTCGCGGATGTGCGGGCGGAAGTGATCTGCCGTCGGGAAGAAGTTCGTTTCGGCAGATACCGGCAATTCGACGGGCTTGGCCCCCGACAAATACGCGTAGTGGTTGTTGTTCCACGACGGCACGGGATAAACGGCGACATCGCCGGGATCGATCAGCGTCCGGTATGCGCCGTAAAGGAGCGGGCGTGCGCCGCCAGCGACGATCACCGATTCGATTGGGTACTTGATGCCGAGCTCGCGTTCGTAATATCGAACGAGCGCCTCGCGAAGCACGAGCACGCCGTCGGACGGTGGATAATTCGTGTGGCCTTCGGCCAGCGCGGCGCGCGTGCCGTCGCAAAGCTCACTCGGGATAGGAAAATAAGCCGGGTCGAAGTCGCCGACGGTGAGGTTGCAGATCTGCGCGCCCTTGGCCTTGAGCGATCGGATTTCTCCGGCAATTTTCAAAATTTCGGAGCCGATGACGCCGCGAGCGAGGGCGGAAAGGCCGGCATCGCCGACCTCCAGCGAGGGAAAGACAGGAGCTGTGGCCATGTGGGCGCGTAGTCTAGCGAAAGATCCGCTCGATGGGAGAGCGACTTCGACGATTCGACGAGCTTGGTTTCTGGTTTGTCTGGGCCGTTCCGATCGAGCTAGACGGCACCGTCGGGAGGAGCAGGAACTGGGTAGTCAGCGGGCGGATTCGGCACGGGGTATGCGGCCGGCGGATTCGGTACGGGGTAGTCGGCAGGCGGATTCGGGACGGGATAATCGGCAGGCGGAACAGGAACGGGATAATCGGCAAGTGCGCCCGGAACGGGATAATCGGCGGGCGGATTCGGGATCGGATAGGTATCCGGCGGAATCGGTGCCGGGGGCGCGGAGGGCTTTGCTTCGGGAGCGGCTGCGGTGCTCGGCGTTTCGTTCGCAGGCGCAGCCGCGGGCGCCTTGCTTTCCGGTGACAGCGGCGGAACGACCACGCTTGGGATTTCCGGCATCGGTGGCACCGTGACGTCGGGAATGGCTGCCATGGGCGGCACGGGCTGTGCGGCCATGTTCTTTGGTGCATTGTTCGACGATTCTTCCGTGCCTTCTGAATTTGCAGCAGCGGAGGCACTTTCCGTCGCGGGTTTGTCCTCGGAGGGAGGGATCGAGGCGGGCGTCGTCTGTTCGTCGCTCATGGCTTCACCGTGCAATGTGCCACGAGCAAGCGTCGCGTGCACGAAATGAGACGAATGCTCAGGTTACAAATGGCGAGCGTGTGTGACGAAAGATCTTGATTCTGCTTGCAACCTATGCATTGGCGATGAGCGGCGTCGAATTTCGATCTATGCTCATGAAGTATGCTTTGCGTTCGACCACCCGCTGTGGCGGGCATGTTTTACCCCGCTGAACCGAGGCGGCTCGCTGCGGATGTCGCGAGCATGCTCGCGTCGGCAGAGGTTTCCCAGCCCGAGCGCATGCCGAAAGCGCTCGTCGTTCCGCACGCCGGTTACGTGTACTCGGGTCCGATTGCGGCGAGCGCATACGCGTGCTTACGCGCCTTTCGCGAAAAAATTCGTCGCGTCGTGTTGTTTGGGCCTGCGCATCGCGTGTATTTGCACGGTTTGGCTCTTCCAGATGCCGATGCATTCGACACGCCGCTTGGGCGCATACGAATCGATGCCGATGCAGCGGCGAGTCTGGGCCTTCCGCGGAATGTGGCGGCACATGCTCGCGAGCACAGCCTGGAAGTGGAGCTGCCATTTTTGCAATCGGTACTTGCATCTTTCGATATCGTGCCCATTGCTGTGGGTGATGCAGGCCCCGAAGAGGTCGCGGGCATCATCGAGAGGCTTTGGGGTGGCCCGGAAACGCTCATCGTCATAAGCTCCGACCTATCTCATTATCTTCCGTACGCTACGGCGCGAGCGGTGGACACGAGGACGGCTGGGAAAATCATTTCACTCGAAGGTCCACTCGGACACGACGAAGCTTGCGGAGCGACCCCCATCAATGGTTTGTTGCTCGTCGCGCGGCGAAGGCGCCTATTGCCTGTGGCGCTCGATATTCGCTCTTCCGGCGACACTGCGGGCAGCAAGGGCGAGGTCGTCGGGTACGGGGCTTTTGCTTTTTACGAGGATGAACGTGGTGAAACAGGAAATTGATGGTACGCGATTGCTGCGATTGGCCCGAGAAAGCATTACGCATCATTTCGGTGGGCCTGCGCCCGAAATTCCCGACGGCGACGTATATCAACAAAAAGCGGCGACGTTCGTCACGGTCATGCGCCATGGGGAGCTTCATGGGTGCATTGGGACGCTGGAATCGCATCGAACACTCGCCGACGACGTCCAGCACAATGCGGTGGCCGCGGCGTTTTTCGATCCACGGTCGAGGCCGCTATTGCCGGGCGAGCTCGGCGCGATAAGCATTGAAGTATCCCTTCTCGGGCCGCTCGAGCCGCTGGATGTTCGGACCGAGGCCGACGCGATTGCAAAAATTCGACCGTTCGAAGATGGAGTGGTGCTTCGGAATGGTCGACAACGCGCGACGTTTTTGCCGCAAGTTTGGGAAAAACTTCCCGATCCTCGTGAATTTCTCGCGCAGCTCAAGTTGAAAGCAGGCATGCCTGCGTTTGGTTGGTCACCTACGATGGAGGTGCTCCGGTATTCTCTCTTGAAATGGAGCGAAAACGCGCGGCCGAATACTTGACGAACCACCGAGTGCGCTCGATGGAGGGGCATTCATGAGCACCGAGACGAACGTGCATCCTGGGCGTTATCAGCATCTTCTGGAAGACGGGCGAATGCAATGCGATTTGTGCCCGCGCGATTGCATTTTGCGTGACGGACAGCGAGGCCTGTGTTTCGTCCGGCAGCGCGTGGGCGACGAAATGATGCTCACCACGTATGGCCGTTCGACGGGGTTTTGCGTCGATCCCATCGAAAAGAAGCCGCTCAATCATTTTCATCCTGGAACGAGCGTTCTGTCGTTCGGCACGGCTGGTTGCAATTTGGCGTGCAAGTTTTGCCAAAATTGGGATATATCAAAATCGCGGGAAATCGACAAGCTTGCGAGTCGTGGACGGCCGGACGCCATTGCGCGCGCAGCCGTCGAGCTCGGGTGCAAGAGCGTGGCATTTACGTACAATGATCCGGTCATTTTTGCCGAATATGCCATGGATGTGGCCGATGCGTGTCACGAAGTCGGTGTGCAGACGGTGGCGGTGACGGCGGGGTACATGCATGCGGCTCCGCGGGCTGAATTCTACGCGAAAATGGATGCGGCGAACGTCGATCTGAAGGCATTTACCGAGGAATTTTATTGGAAGCTCACGGCCGCACATCTCGCCCCGGTGCTCGACACATTGAAATACATTGCGAAAGAAACGAGCACGTGGCTCGAGATCACGACGCTGCTGATTCCGGGGCACAATGATTCGGACAACGAAATCGATGAGCTCACGTCGTGGGTGGCGAAGGAATTGGGAACGCATGTTCCGCTGCATTTTTCGGCTTTTCATCCCGATTATCGAATGACGGACGTGCCGTCGACTTCGGGCTCGACGCTCACGCGTGCGCGCCAAATTGGTTTGGCCAATGGTTTGCGCTACGTGTACACGGGCAACGTACACGACACCGAGGGCGGGACGACGTCGTGCCCTTCGTGCAAAGGTGCGGTCGTCGTGCGTGATTGGTATCGAATACTCGAATATCGGATCGACGAAAAGGGGCAGTGCCGAGCGTGCGGAGCCAAGATCGCGGGACGTTATGGCCCACGAGTTGGCACGTTTGGTCAGCGTCGCATTCCTGTCGTCGTCGATGCGTAGCGGCACGGATCGTGCTGTGGATGCTGTGGATTTTGATCTCGGTCAAACCGTGTCATCATGAGGCGTATGAGCAAGTCACGTAGCAAGGTCGTCGAAGAATCGAAGAAGAAGGCGCTCAAAGCTGGGGCCGTTGCAGCGGGTAGTGTCGTGCTCGCTGCAGCAGGAATGCCCGTTTTAGCTACCGTAGCGGCAGTTCCAGCGGCGGTGTTTGGATGGCAGTGGTGGAAACATCGAGCGGAGAACGGAATTCGTTTTTAGTCCTTGTCCACCCGGCAGTCTCGGCGGTATGCTGCGCGCCGCATGCCTCGAGCTTCGTTCATCGCCGCATCGTTTCTTCTTTTCACATCGTCGGTCATCGTCACCGCGAGCGGTTGCCACATCGTAGCGGGGATCGAAGAGAAGACGTTGGGCGAGCCTGGGCCGCCTGAGCCGGGCGCGCTGCTTTGCGGCCCTGGCGCGCCCGCAAACCCCGCGTGTGCCATGAACACGTGCGACGTGAGCACGAGCAAAGTCGCGAATGAGTGCAATTGTGGAGTTTGTGGCCGCGATTGTGGAGGTATGGGGTGTGAGGCATCGCGCTGTCTCGTCGGTACGATGGCAAGCGTTTCCAAATTCGCTTATGGCGTTGCAACGAATGGCAAGGCCGTCTTTTTTTCGGCGTTCGAGGACACTGGGAATGGCATTTTCCACACGAACATTTACCGAGTCGAGTTCGATGGCACCCCCGGGAATAGCTGGCAATCGCTCGCCGATTTTCAGGGACGAGTTTTTGCCCTGGCTGCCGATTGCGAGAATGTGTATTTTGCCATAGATAATGGATCGGGGCCTCCGACCATTCGGTATGTTAGCGCAGATGCCAAAGACGCAGTGCCAATGGACTTCGTATCCGGCCTCGTTGCGGAAGCCGTGGACGCCATTGCGGTCGATGGTGAATTCGTCTATTGGGTGGCCAATGCTGGCGACGCGGGGGTCAAGGCGTGGCGTAAAGGGGGCGCTGTCGAAACTGTGGTCAATGGGACCAGCGGGAACATCATAACGGGTCTGGCGATCCGCGACGGGTACGTGTATTGGGCATCCCAAAGCGGCATGCCGATGGACGGCAAGATCTCGAGGGCCAAAATTCCCGCGAAGGGGGTCGCGTGGAATCCGGAAACGGTAAAGAACAACGCTGGCAGACCGCAAGGTTTGGCGGTGGACGACGATTCTGTGTATTGGGTCGATTTGAATGCAGTAGGGCAAATGCCAAGACTCAGGAAAGCGTCACGGGAATTTTCGCTTATCCCGGATATTCCGCTTGCCAATGTCCAAATGCCGCAACCCCCCAACTTTCCCGCGACATGGCTCGCAGTCGACGACGAATACGTCTACTTCATCGACTTGCCCGGTAGCGGCGGAGCCATCATTGCAAGGTCGAAGAAGATAATAGCGAGTAAGGAAGTCATTGCAGACAACCAGAACAGCGCGGAAGCGTTCTCCGCACATGCGCTCGTGGCAGATGGCGAACGCGTTTATTTCAGCGCTCCCGCCAGTGGTTCAGACAGTCGTATCATGTGGGTTTCCAAATGACCGAGCCGAACGCCAATTCGCCCATCCTTCGCGCCGGTGACGTCATTGGTGGCAAATACCGCGTCGAACGAGTCATCGGTCAAGGCGGCATGGGTACGGTCGTTCGAGCGCGGCACACGCTGCTCGAGCAAGACGTGGCCATCAAGGTGCTCGCGACCGAGCTTGCGTCGGATCCTCAATATGCGACGCGGTTTCTGCGCGAGGCGCAAACGGCCGTATCCATCAAAGGCGAACACGTCGTCCGCGTGCTGGATGTGGGCACGCGCGAAAATGGCGCGCCCTACATGGTCATGGAATACCTCGAAGGCAAAGACCTCGGGGCCGTCGTCGAAACTTCCGGACCGTTGGCGATTGCCGATGCCGTCGATTACGTCTTGCAAGCATGTGAAGCTCTTGCCGAAGCCCACGTTGCGGGGCTCACGCATCGCGACATCAAACCGTCGAATCTATTTCTCGCTCGGCGTTCGGATGGTTCGCCCCTCGTAAAATTGCTCGATTTTGGCATTGCAAAACCGTCTTCCACGACGACGGACAACCGGCTGACGGCGACGGGAACGTCGATGGGATCGCCGAGCTACATGTCGCCCGAGCAGGTGCGTAATGCGAAAACCGTCGACAACCGCTCGGACATTTGGTCACTCGGGGCCTCACTGCACGAGCTTTTGACGGGTTCGCCTCCCTTTTTGGCGGAAATCTTTCCGGCGCTTTGTGCAGCAATCATCGCCGACAGTCCGACGCCGTTGCGCGAAGCACGCAAAGACGCGCCGCTCGAGCTCGAAGCGGTCATCATGAAGTGTCTCGAGAAAAAGCCCGAGAATCGATATCCAGACGTGGCATCGCTCGCCGTGGCGCTTGCTCCATTTGGCGGGGCGCACGCGCGCATTTCGGTCGATCGCATAGCGAAGATCATCTCTCCGACTTCGGTCGACACATTGTCGGTGCCGCCGCCGCGTGCAGTGATTGCGTCGTCACCATCGATGAATCCCATTGCCGCTTTTGCGGCGACGGCAGCCTCGACGAGCGTGTCCGTGCCAGCGGCAATGCCGGCGCGACGCCGATCTCCTATCGGATTCGTCGTCGCTGGTATCGTGTGCATTGCCGCTGCGGCTGGTATCTTTTTGAGCGTTCGCGACAAACCATCCGAATCTCCACTCGTGCCCGATTCTTCTGCCAAACCGACTTCGGCAGGGAAATCGAGCGTCGGGCCTGCGGTGGTGCCTGCGGGTAGTGCCATTCTGCCACCGTCGTCTGCCGCATCGCCACCGGCCGCTGCAGCAGACGATGCAGGAGCGCCGCCCGTGGCGCTCACCACGCTTCCAACGGCGCTCGCTTCGACGGCCGTCACAGCCGTGACTCGCCCCTTGACGTCAGCGAAACCCGCCTCCTCGAAATCCGGATCGACAACCAAGAAAAACCCTGCTTATGACCCGTTTGCCGATCAGCATTGAGTGGCCGCGTCTCGTGCGCACGTTCGCTATTTCGTTCGTCTGCGTTTCGACGCTGATGTCGACACATGCAATGGCCGAACCAACCGCTGCCGAGCGAAGCTTGGCCACGGCGCTTTTCGATCAAGGCCGCGCGCTCATGGCCGAAGGCAAGATCGACGAGGCATGCATCAAATTGGCAGAGAGCCAGCGTATGGACCCCGGCGGTGGAACGCTCCTGAACCTCGCATTATGCCACGAACGCCAAGGCAAAATCGCTACGGCGTGGACCGAATTTCGCGAGGCGCGCGCCATTGCAAAAAAGGACGGACGTGCCGACCGTGAAGCGGCGGCCGATGCCGCGATCCAAAAACTCGAGCCGCTCTTGTCCCGCGTATCCGTCGTCGTCCCGGTCGAGTCGAAAATCGCTGGTTTGACGGTCGAAATTGATGGATCGCCCGTACCGGAAGCCGGATGGGGCACGGCATTTCCCATTGATCCAGGCACGCATGCCGTGACGATGAAGGCGCCCGGGTATCGCGTATCGAAGAGCAGTTTCGATATTGGTAAAGACCCCATTTCGACGACCGTCAATGTCCCGAAACTCGAAAAAGAATCCGGCCCGACGTTGCCCGTCGCTGGACCCGCTTCGTCGATCGCCGTATCGGCAGGGAAGCCGCCGCGTGGTGGCGCTGGACCCGACGCGTCTTCGAGCTCGATCCGCACAGTCGGATTCGTCGTTGGTGGCGTCGGATTGGCATTGGTGGGAGTCAGCGCGGTAACGGGTGGACTCGCCATCAAGAATGATTCGACGGCCGATGAGAATTGCGATGGAAACGTTTGTGCCGATCCAGCCGATGTCGAGCTGAGCCGGCAGGCGCTGACGTTATCGTATGCTTCGACGGCCACGTTCGGCCTTGGTATGGCTGGCGTCCTCGTCGGTGCGGTCGTGATTGCGGTTGCGCCGAAGAACACTGCGGGAAAGGTTTCTCTTTCCGTCGGGCCCGGGTCCATTTCAGTTGCGGGACGTTTTTAATGGGCAAAGGATGGTCGAGCGGCGACATATGCATTGGATGACGAAGTTCGAGGCAATACGGACGTGAGCAGCGACAAGGTCGACGAGGAGCATCTAGGTGCGAATGACGACAGCGCGGCAGCGATGCTATCGACGCAGCCGACGCTCGCTTCAACGCCTCATCGTATTCGGTCGCTCACCCCAAGGCCTCCGACGGCTTTATTGCGCAGCGATCCCAATGCAGCCGTAAACGCATACGATGCGCCTCCGCCTTCCGTCACGGGGACTGGGCCACAAACCGCCACGCCTCTTCTTTTCGTATGCGATGAATGTTGGTGGACCTTCTCGGATGGCTCGCAGCTCGTATGCGCCTGCGAGCGCTCGCGTCCGGCCGAAGGTTGGCCCGCAATGCCTTATCTTTTTCGTGGCCGCTATCTTTTCGTCGAATTGCTCGGGCGAGGAGGTATGGGGGCGGTTTTTCGCGCCTATGATCAGGCATCGAAAGATCGGCCTTGGGTCGCGGTCAAGGTCGTGCGCAAAGCCACGCCCGAGCTCGAAAGCACACTCACGGAAATGTTTCGCCGCGAAGTTGCCGCGGCCCAGATGCTCGCTCAGCACAAGCAATTCTTCGTGGATGTTCTGGGCTTTGACGACGTAAAACCGGCGTACTTGGCGCTCGAATACGTTCCGTGGCAAACGCTCGAGGAGCTCGTGGCATCGCTGCCGCCCATTGAGCGTCGTTTGCCGTCGGTGCAGGTGGCGCGCATTGGTGTCGCGATTCTGCGCGGGCTCGCCAAAATGCATTTTCATCGCATCGTTCATCGTGATTTGAAGCCTGCCAACATCTTCGTGCGTCATGTACCCGAACGCGAAGGATACGACGTCAAAATCACCGACCTTGGGCTTTGGGCATTCGATCAAGTTCAGGGGGAATCCGATTCCTTGTCCCTCGTCGGAAGACCCGGCACGGCCGGAACGCCCCTTTACATGAGCCCCGAGCAATCGACGGGTGAACCCGTTAGTGCAGCATCCGACGTGCATTCCGTAGGATCGCTCTTATGGCAGCTTGCGACCGGCGACGTGCCTTTTCCCGTGCCCAACGAAGGTTCTTTGCACGAAATGATCGAGCGTCGGGCAAAAATGTTACGCCAGTCCGTCGAGCGGCCTTCGTACATGCCCGAGCAACTGTATCGAACCCTTTTGAAGTCTCTGGCATTCAATCGTGAGGGTCGCTGGGCATCGGCGAATGAAATGCGCAAAGCGCTGCAAGCGTTCGTCGAGCAATACCAATTCGAGCGAATGAGGGATCTCGATGGGGCGCTCGAACGAATCGATGATCTTCTGGCGCGCGTGACCAGCTTGCGCGTCAAAATGACTCCCATGCGCGAGGTTCTCGAGCGGCTCGCATTGCTCGGCGCGGTGCTTCGAGAAGCGCGCGAGCAACGTGGTGAAGCGGAGCCGGCGGTGCTCCGCACGATTGCCAAGAATACCGAAGTTCAGCTCGAAGAAATCACGCGTGAGCTTGGTGCACTTGCGGAATGGTTACGGGTACTTGGCCATAAAAAGGGCACGAGTCTCTTACCGCCACCGCCGCGCGACAGTAGGCCGCGTCAGCCGCCGTCCGAGGAAGGCGATCATGAACGGCACGAGCGGCAGGCGCGTCATTCGATGCGGCGATCGGCTCCGAAGAGCGATTTGCGCGTTCATATCTTATGGGCCATTGCGCTTGTTCTCGTGGCCATCGTGATTGCCTTGTTCGTTCTTCGGCCAGGGGGGGCCCGGGGGGGGGCGCCCCCCCGGGGGGGGGGGGGGGGCCCGCCCGGGGGGGGGGGCCCCCCCCCCTTCCGGGGGGGCCCCGGGGGCGGCCCGCCCCCCCCGCCCCGGGGGGGGGGGGGGGGCGGGGGGGGGGGGGGGGGGGGGGGGGGGGGGGGGGGGCCGGGCCCCCCCGGCGGGGGGCCGCCCCCCCCCCCCCCGGGGGGGGGGGGGCCCGGGCCGGCCCCCCCGCGGGGGGGGAAAAGGGGGGGGGGGGGCGGCGCCCCCCCCCGCCCCCCCCCCCCCCCGCGGGGGGCCCCCGGGGGGGGGGGCCCCCCCCCGCGGGGCCGGGGGCCCCCCCCCCCGGGGGGGGGGCGGGGGGGCTCCCCCCCCCCCCCCCGGGGGCCCCCCCCGCCCCCCCCGGGCGCCCCCCCCGGGGGGGGGGGCCCCCCCCCCCCCGGGGGGGGCGCCCGGGGCCCCGGGGGGGGGGGGGGGGGGGCCCCCCCGGGGGGGGCCCCCCCCCCCCCCCCCCCCCCCCCGGCGCCCCCCCCCCGGGGGGGGGGCGGGGGGCCGCCCGGGGGGGGGGGGGAAGGGGGGCCGGGGGGGGGGGGGGGGGCGGGGGGGGGGCCCCCCGCCGGGGGGGGGGCGCCGCCGGCCCCCGCGCCCGCCCGCCCCCCCCCCCCCCCCCCCCCCCCCCGCGCGCCGGGGGGGGGGGGGGGGGGGGGGGGGGGGGGGGGGGGGGGGGCCCCCCCCCCCCCCCCCCCCCCGGGGGGCCCGCGGGGGGGCCCCGGCCGGCCCCCGGGGCCCCCCCCCCCCCCCCCCCCCCCCCCCCCCCCCCCCCCCCCCCCCCCCCCCCCCCCCCCCCCCCCCCCCCCCCCCCCCCCCCCCCCCCCCCCCCCCCCCCCCCCCCCCCCCCCCCCCCCCCCCCCCCCCCCGCCCCCCCCCCCCCCCCCCCCCTCCCGGAGTTCCTAAGGCCCCCCAAGAAAAATTTTTTTGTTTTTTTTCTTTTCACCCCTTCCCCCCCCACCCCCAAACCCCGCTGATTTCTTTTTTTTTTCCCCCCCGCCCCCCCCCACCGGTGGATAAAACCCCCCCCCGTTTGGACGGCACCCCGCCCCCCCCGCACCCCCCCGCGGGTGAGCAAAAGGGGGCAAGGCGCCACCATATAGGCAGAGTGTTGTTGTCGAAGTCTTGCCCCTTGCCGCGTTTCGTGCGCATTATCTCGAGAGGCGCTAGGATGCGCGCCGGTGCATCCCTATGGACAGAATCGAAGGAAGGTAGAAATGACAAGCAAGGAGCGTAGTCATTGGGCGTGGGGTTATCGCGACCGTTTTCCCGATGATGACATGCGAGATGGGCTTGCGACGCAGATCGGCGCGCTGCTTGGACGCGAATTTACCAAGAAAAGCATTCCCTCCATCGATGATGCTCGTTTGCCTGAGGCTCGCATTGCGCCTCCACCGGAGCTCGCCGAATATTGTTCGAATGACCGGACGGAGCGCATATTACACACATACGGAAAGGCTTATCCGGACATCGTTCGAGCTTTTGCTGGAGACTTTTCGACGGCTCCGGATTGGATTGCTTTTCCTCGTTCGGAAGACCATGTCGTGGCCATTCTGGCCCATTGCTCAGCGGAAGGCATAGCGGTCATTCCTTATGGCGGTGGAACGAGCGTCGTGGGCGGCGTGGAAGCCGTCGTGGGCGAGGGGTATCGAGGCGTCGTTTCGCTCGATTTGCGGCACCTGGATAGAGTGCTCGATGTTGATCCCGTCTCGCGACTCATACGCGTGCAGGCGGGCGCGACGGGGCCCGTGCTCGAGGAACAAATCGCTCCGCACGGTTTTTCCCTGCGCCACTTTCCGCAAAGTTTCGAATTTTCGACCGTTGGCGGTTGGATCGCCACACGCGCAGGCGGTCACTTTGCGACGCTATACACGCATATCGATGACCTCGTATGCTCGATTCGCGCTGTTTCGCCTGCTGGGGTTTGGGAATCGAGGCGCCTTCCGGCCTCCGGAGCCGGCCCGAATCCCGATCGCTTCATGCTGGGATCCGAAGGCATTTTAGGTGTCATTACCGAAGCGTGGCTGAGGGTGCAACAGCGGCCTCGTTTTCGTGCCTCCGCGAGCGTGACGTTTGCTCGATACGGCGACGGCGTGCGAGCGTGCCGGCTTCTCTCTCAATCAGGTCTTTACCCATCGAATTGTCGATTGCTCGATCGTACGGATGCGATGCTTGGCGGCGTGTTCGTCGATGGGGAAGCTGTGCTTCTCGTTGCATTCGAATCGGCGGATCATCCACTTGGTCCGTGGATCG
>JADJXL010000001.1:687500-822822 GCA_016715885.1 Polyangiaceae bacterium | reverse complement strand
ATCGAAGTGCATACAGAGGCCGCCCTCGGAGTGGGGAAAGTATAAACATGCCGGACAAACGGATTCATTCATGCGCGCGAGGACATCGAAAGTGTCTTGCGTTTTGCCGATTCCATCGGCCTCCATGCTGCTGCCGAACATTCTGGAAGCGAGGACGCGGCCGAGAATGCCCGAGGATCTGCAGTGGTTTTCGGGTGGGTGTGCTCCACATCTCTTTCGACCCGATTGGGTGGTGGATGGCATTAGTTGATGCTCCTGAACGCTGGGGCCAATGCGGGTAAATAAGTGGTCCGTGCGGGCATCAACATGTCAGCAATCTCGTTGTATTTCCAAGGTGATGAAGACATAGCAGGCGTGCGCCGCCTTGGTTCCGGTCAGGTATTCTTCAAGCGCGAATGGTTGCACGACAAGACGCACGAGATGCGCGTGTCCCCGCCCGGGGTCGAGCAGATGTGCAAGGAGGTCTGCAAGCCGCTGTCGCGGATAACCGTGAAAGCGGGTGTTCATCGTTATCACTAATGCAAGCAAGCGGCCGAGCTTGCGGCGCGCATTCGACACGCCCTCCATTCGACTACATCCCATGGCCACCGCCGGACCTGAACAAGATTTCGCGCAATAAGAAGCGGCTAATGACGCGGCATATCGACATTCCGTGCATGCACCGGCGCGCGTTGTGGCGAGGAAGCCTGATCCGCGCATCGGGCGATTCGTTCCACCGATCCGATCATCGCGAACGTTTACAATGGGCAGAGCTTCAACGCGTATACAGCTACGTCTGGAACAATCCGCTTGCATTCGTGGATCTAGCGGATTCAATGGCGAGGCATCGTCCACCAGCCCCTTATCCGGACATGCCGCCTTTGGATGATCCCATTCAGCCGAGCGACGAGTTTCGGGCTGAAGCAAGACGCGCGCCATGGCATGCGCCACAACGCGAGGCGGACGGCGTTGGTGCAAAGACCGGCGTCGGATGACGTCGATACGACGGGCAATGGCGGCAGCACGCAGCCGAATGCGCAGGTGACGGAGGACGCGGCGCCGTCACCGTTGGCGCGATTCGTCGAAGGCGCGGGCGAACGGGGGTGTCAAAATCGCCCTGAGCCTGGATTGGGAGTGCTGATGAACCTCGTCGGTGCACCCGCATCACCGGCAGGTCGCGCAAACCAGGCAGCGGGTCGCTCGACGGTGCAGGCGAACGGATGGCTGATGCAGTCAATGAGGTGAATCCGCTGTATACGGGGGGCCATCGACGTGATCGAAGGCGCCGATGCGTACGACAGGGATGATTACGTCGGAATGGGTCGGGCGGCGACAGGGTGGGCGTCACCATCCTGATGACGATCATCACGTGGAAGGGCGCGAAGACGACGAGGGGCCGCCGAAGGCGCCAACCCTGCAAAAAACCCAAGGGCCGCATCAAAAAATCGATCGGGCGGCGTTCAAGGCGGAGCGTGAAGCCTTCTGGAAGGCTGAAGCGAAAAGAAATCCGTAAATACAGTGCTGATGACATAGCAAAATGGAGAAGGGCCAAGCTCCGAAGGACCAGACGGCCATCAATGGAATTACACCATGTCGATCGAACGCCAGATGGTGACATACGCAAATGAGCCGCACCGAGCATCGGCTTGGCGCGAACTACAAAAGAACCACCCATGAAAGGTTTGCCGATGTCGGCGGATATCTTTGATAGCAGCATGCGCTCTGATGGCGATCTCGCTGGCATATTTTGAATACGATGGCCAGACAGGCTACTTCTATCTCTATGAAGTTGGGGGCAACGAGTGCAAAAAGGTCGTAGGCGCAATTCGCATCGTGGCAGAGTCGGCCGACTTTGAGGAAGCAGACGTTTGCGTGCGATGGAATGCCAGTGAAGATGCGGTTGGCCTTTACATCCGAGGAGATCTTTGGGCGTTATTTGATACGATTCGCCACCAGAAGCATGGTGGAGACTATCGGCCTGGAGATCGGCCATCGCTTCCGACGACGTTGTCCGGAGATTCGACCCATCACGAGTGTGCCGTGTCACCATTGCGATGACGATCATTACGTGGACAGGCAAGGGCGATGAATGACGTGGACGGCATGAAACGGTCGAGGCAATGGCCGCGAGAGCCCCGACGGAATATGCGACGTTGAAGGCCGCGGCCGAACGTCGTCAGTCGTCCGTTGGGAATGGGCGTCATTCGCGCGCCATTCATATGAACCTGCGCATTTCGAGATTGGAAACTTCCCGCGCGGGAAGTTGCTCCCTGGTGAACCGGACCCGCCAACGAGTGCATTTGGATACGGTTATGATGCCGAAGGACGCGTCGTCGTCGAGCGACAACAATCAGGTTTTCCCGGGATGTATAATGAGACATTTTACGTGCATGAGCCGAACGGAATCATGGCAGTTCTCTACAGCTACAATGCCGAGAAGGACTGGATCAACGTGGAGTGGTTCGCCATCCATGAAAGCCGCATCGTCGCGCAATATTCGGTCTATGCCATGGGAGGCGCACATACGAAAACCTACCAGTACAACGTAACCATCCGGCCATCCGCACCGGAGCGGGCCCTCGAGATTGCACTATGATCCTGGCCGCGACAGGAGGTCGGGATGGCACGGAGAAACGCATCGCAATGGGCGAAGCTTGTAAAAGAGTGGAAACGTAGTGGCGAGACGGCAACCGAGTTTGGTGCGCGCGTTGGTGTCGAGGCGCATTCGCTTCACTCGTGGCGTTGGCGGCTGAGAAAAGATGGCTTGCTCGACGACGAGCATGCCGCGCAGACTTCTGCCGCACCCGCATTTCTGCCTCACGTCGTCTCGCGAGATTGCGGGCTCGTGCAGGGACATGACCAGCACGTCGATATCGTTGTCGACGATCGCAATACAGTGCGCGTCTTGCCGGGATTCGACGATACGACGCTTCGCCGAGTGCTCGATGTGCTGCAGGAAAGGGCGATGCGATAATGTTCACGCTTCCGCCGGCATTGCGCATTTATTTGGCTGCGGCGCCTGCGGATCTGCGCAAAGGCTTCGATGGTTTGTCCGCCGCCGTGATGCAAGTCATCGGCGAAGACCCGGCGTCAGGGCATCTTTTTGTTTTCAGAACCGTCGAGGGGACCAGATCCGCGTCCTTTTCTGGGATCGCACCGGATATTGCATCTTCGCCAAGCGGCTTGCCCAGGGCCGGTTTCACCTGCCAATGCCCGTACCATCCAGCGCTCGTCACGTCGAAGTCGACGCCGCCGAGCTGGGATTGCTCCTCGAAGGTATCGACTTGAGCGATGCACAGCGACGCAAACGCTTCAGGCTCGTGCGCCGCGCGGACAATGCTGCCTGAAGTTGACCGCCACATCTTGTGGTTTGCCCTCAAATCGTGGGAAAACTCCGGCGACAAACAGAAAGTTTGTCGTTCTGTTCAACCACTCGCAGCGCCATCCGGTACGGGGCGCTCATGTCTTCCCCTCGACAAACTCACGCCACGATGACCTTGCCGACGTACGCGCCAAACTCCAGGCGATGGCCGAAGCAGGCCGCATCGACGAGCTCATCGCGCTGGTCATGGACCTTTTGTTGCGGGTCAAAGAGGAAAACACGGCGCTCGCCATGCGGTTGCAAAAGGCGTTGCGCTCACTGTACGGGCGCAAGAGCGAGAAAATCAGTACCGAAGACCTGAAGGCAATGCTCGCGAAACTCGGCGAAGATGCACCCGAAGCGCCGCCACCCGCACCACCGAAACCGCCCGCGCCCAAGCCGCTCAAAGGCCACAAGGGCCGCAATCCATTGCCGAGCAACTTGCCTCGGCAACAGAAGGTGATTGCCGTGCCCGAAGAGCTGCGAAAATGTGCTGCGTGTGGCGCTGACAAGACGTGCATGGATTACGTCAAGAGTCAGATTTTGGACTTCATTCCGGCCAAAGTCGTGGTCATCGAGGAGCTTCGAGAAAAACTCGTGTGCGGCGTTTGTGATAAGGGCGTGGTGGTGGCGCCGGGCGAAAAAGTCATGGATAAAGGGCGACCCGGCTCGGGACTGCTCGCGAAAATCGTCGTCGACAAGTGCGAGGATTCCATGCCGCTTTATCGGCAATGCAAGGAATTCGCGCGCATGGGCGTACCGCTGTCGACATCGACGATCGGAGACTGGTCGGCTTTTGCGCTCGATGTGCTCGCTCAGTTGCTGGGCGCGTCGCGGAAAAGGTGATTGCATCCCAGTACATCAATGCGGACGACACGGGTTTGCCGGTGCTCGAGCGAGACCATCCAAATGGCGTGAAACGAGGGCACTTGTGGGCGTATTCGGGGGCGGGACTCGTCGCATTCCACTACACGCCGAATTGGAAGGCGGATGGGCCGGCAGAATTTCTCGATGGTTTCCGCGGCCATTTGCAAGGCGACGGGTACGCTGGGTATGAAAAAGCGCTTCGAGATGCCATGGATGGCGATACGGAGATCGTTCCGGCAGAGCGTCGTCTCGGCTGCGGGATGCACATTCGGCGCAAATTCGAGGAAGCTGCGAAGCTCGGCGATGTCCGAGCGGCCGTGGCGATCAATTTCTTCAAGGCGATCTACAACCTCGAGCGCGAATACAAGGAGCACAAGCTTTCCAGCGAAGATCGGCTCGCGCAAAGGACGTTGCGCAGCGTGCCGCTCGTGGACGAGCTCTATCAATGGATTCGCGACGTCAAGCCGCAAGCGATTCCGAAAACACCGCTCTACGATGCGGCGCGGTACGCTGAAAAGCAAGAAGCTGCGTGGCGTCGGTGCTTCTCGGATGGCCAATTCGAGATCGACAACGGCGAAGCCGAAAGACGATTACGTTGGGTTGCGCTAGGTCGAAAGAATTTTTTGTTTGCAGGATCTGACGCCGGCGCAGAAAGCGCATGCGTGTGCGCGATGCACGCGTCCGCGTTGAGCGTAGCACGTGCACGGCAGGCGTCGGGTGTAGTTGGTCGGGCGGATACAGTACAACAACCGGGGGCAGATGGTGCGTCGTGATCGTCGCGTAATAAATCCGCCGTCACAGACCTTCGAAGACTGGCACGAGCTCGAATACGACCCGACGGGACGGATCGTACGTATCCACTGGTGTTTCCCCGATGGCAGGCGAATCGTAGACTTCGAGCGTCCGACACGACAAACCAGTTTGAAAGCGCGCAAGCGCGATTTGCTACAGGGATTGACCGCCGCCATCCTGGACGCGATTGCGCGAACTGGCGTCAACGAAGAAGTGTACGTTCTGGCGGTGAAGTACATGGAGGCCGCATATGAGCATATGCTGCCTCCTCTGGTCTCCCTGAACACGGTTCCCGAGCGCGAGCGGCTGATGCAAGCCCATGGCGATCATGGTCTCGAAGCCATCTGGAATCCCTGTGAGTGGCAGTGGGACGAGCTGGACGTGAAGCTGTCGCCGGAGCTCGAAGCGATGTGCGCAGCGGCCAACCAAGACATCTGGCAGAACGAGCGAGACGAGCGCGCCATTGATTTCCTACTCCAATTGGCGCAGGCATTGAACAAGGCGCAGCTACCCGTGCGGCGTGCCGACGGGTTTGTCAGCGTGGCGCTGGCGTTGGAGCGAGGCGATTTCGCTTTACAGGTGGCGGAGCAGATAAATGCCCACACCCGCAAGAAGCTGCGCCGTGCCGGGTGGTTGGCTCCTGAAAAGATGCCTGACTCCTGAAAAGATGCCACGTACCAACAGCGTAAGCACGCCGAAAATCGTGGGTGGAGAATCGTTTACCGCGCGGATCGCGTACGACGAAATTGGAAGGCTCAAAGCGCTGGAGTATCCGTGGCCGCTCCGCGATCGTGGACGCACAAGCGCCGACGAACGACGTAGATACGACGGGAAATCGTGACATCACCACGCTTCGGTTATCGTATTCGGAAATATATACAATTCGTTGCTTCGGTCCTCGTAACACGGAAGGATCTCTTTTACGCGATCCGCTGCACACGATGACACCTCGTCCAGCAGCGGAAGCGAAAGGCTGCGGAGCGTGCGGAGCACGTCGGCATGCCGCTCGAGCACGTCGAGCAATGCATCTTCGTCGCTGATTTCCCCTTCGAGCCACAACGTATGCAAAGACGGCGGCAAACCTCGGCTCGAAAGCTCATCGAGGAACACCGTAATGTCCTCGATGCCCCGAACGCGTACCCATTCGAGGCGCGGGGCATCGAGCGTCGACAATGCAATGGCACACGCTTTGTCATGACATTCGCTGCGCACCTCCTCGCGAAGCATGATTGCGAGCTTTTGGAGGCCCGGCAACGAGCACTGTCCAAGCGTTTCCACGGGTGAGTTGCGTAGCGGTTCGCTCAGCATACACAGCTCGTTCAATGCGGAGTGCTCGAATGGGCGAAACTCGAAATCCCCGTTCACCATTGCACGTTGTAGATTCGGCATCGCTACGAAGACGGTGCTGATGTCCCCGTGTTGAAACCCATGCTTCACAGGCATGATGTTGGTGACGACCAAGCTGCGGACGGTGGGCAGGGATTTGCCAATGAACGCTCGACTCAAGCGCTCGGTCGGTGGTGTCCGCGATGAAATATCGGCGACCACCATCGGAAGCTTTTCTTGCTGCATACGATCGATGCTTTTCGCAAGCGTCTCGCTCGACATACGGCGATCCACGACGAGTACGAATCGACCCGGCGACCGATCGGTCTTGGAAAGCCACCTGCGGAGCGGACGGCCAGTCAGCTCAGGAGGAAGAACGATGGTGTCGGAAGCTTGCTCCACCTCACGTACGCGGTATCCGGCACGTTTACGAAGCGCGACGAAACACTCGACGTGTGCCGCCGCCTCCGCGGCGCTCGCGAATTCTTGAACCACGCGATTACGCGAGTCGGTGTCACGCCACCGGATGTCGGTCAAGAGGTGTTTTTCCAGGCGCAAAACGCGCCATTCGTTCTGCTCTTGCTTGTGCGTGAAGAGGTAGCTCGTCGCCATGACAAACGCGAGGGTACAGCCACTGCGTCGCGAACTCCAGAGGTTTGTCGGAGGTCGTCAACGCGCTCGCGCAAGCGAAAACCGCACCTTCCCGAGACGCTGGCTCGACTTCCCGACCAGGATCTCCACCTTACACCGGCGCAAGTCGCCCTCGCCCACCAGAAACCCGACTCTACCGAGACGCAAGGCGACGAAACGCGTCCGGGATCCCCACCTTCCAGAGATGGAAGATGCGCCTTGCCAACCAGAATCCCCGGTTGACGTGGACGCAAGGTTGCTTTCCCGACAGCAAATCCTCCCTTGGCGTACACGTCAGGTGCCAAACCTGGACGAAACGGCCGATTGACATGGACGTCAATCGCCCCTTGCAAAGAAATTTCTCAAATGACCGAAATGTAAATGGGCCATCGCTCGGCGGGATTTCGATCCGACGCAGGCGATCGCCCATGCTCATGGGACCTCGCTTCGCACTGACCCATGTGCGCTCATCACACGCAAGCAGGCGTCGAGCACGTACCGCTCCGTGAATGACGTTGCTCGTCGGGTGGCGTTCCCTGGTACGTCGATTGCCCCCGAAGCAGAATTCGCTACTTCATGGAATCTTCGACACAGGGCATTCGAATGCCGTCCTCGGCATTGGGCGCCACGAGCACGGCCCATGAAAATGGTCGCCGCGAAAGCATTTACTGAACGATTCCCGAGAGAGGTGAATTCGACCATGCGCGTGCATTTCATGATTGGTTTGTCACTATTCGTTCTGCCCTCGTCGGCTTTTGCCGATGAAACGGAGCAGCCGCCCGATCCGAAGGTCCTTTACGACGATGCAGTTGCCGCAATGGACGCCGGCGATTACGAAAAAGCGTGTCCCATGATCGAGCGCGTGACGCAAATGCTGCCCGACGGATTGGGCGCCAAGTTCACGCTGGCCGAATGTCATGAAGAACATGGGAAACTCGCGAATGCCTACGCGACGTTCGTGCTCGTCGAAAAGGCAGCACGAGAGCAAGGCCAAGAGGAACGGAGTCAAAGAGCATCGGCACGAGCGGATGCGCTGCGCCCAAAGCTTGGACAAATCAAATTCACGGGACCTCAATCACTCGCGAGCGGTTACGATTTGCGCGTCGAGATCGACGGGGTCGCCATCGAATCGGCACAACTCGAGCAGCCTCGATACGTCGACCCCGGCATGCACCAAGTCGTCGCGTTCGCCAAGGGCGTTCGGCGTAGCGGAAGCACCATCGACATCGATGCCGGCGCAGTCCACGAAATGCCCATTCGGGAATTGTTGAATCTTCCTACGCGCGATTCGCAATCGGATTCTTCGGCGCCTATCGAGACGGCGGAGAGCTCGTCACCGTCCGCCGTGCCCTCGTGGGATCTGGATCCGAATGCATCGAAACCTGCGGAGAAACGAGGGTTTCCAGTATGGCAAACGGTCGTCGGCGGCATCGGGCTCGTAGCGATCGGTGCCGGCGTTGGCTTCAAGCTCGATAGCGTCGATGCCGAACGGAAGCTCGTCGAGCAATGCGGTGAAGATATGCTTTGCCCGCGCAATTCGTATTATCACCCCGACGCAGACAACGAGCGCAAGAATCGCAGTTTCGGGCTGTTTTTGGGCATGACGTCACTTGGAGCGATGGCGCTCGGCACGGCGGCCGTGGGCATGATCCGCTGGCACTCGGCCAAGCAAAATCCGCCCAAGCAAACTACGAAAACGAGCCTCATCGTGCAACCGACGTTTTCGCCCGCCCACGGCGGAGTCGTCTTTTCGGGGAATTTTTAATACACTTCGCCACCTATGAGGCGAGCCACTCCGCCCACGCTCCACTCGCCCCTTGACCAGGCCGCTCGGTCTCCCCATAGTGACCGGCCGGTCAATAATGCCTCGCGTCGCCGATCCTCGCACTCGTATCCTTCTGCTCCGCGCCGCTGAAGCGGTGTTCTCGGATCGCGGCCTTGCTGCGGCCAAAGTCGAGGAAATCACGTCGCGCGCAGGTGTGTCGAAGGGCGCTTTTTATCTTCACTTCAAGAGCAAAAATGACTGCTTTCGCCAGATCGTCGAAGGTGTCCTCGCAAGGCTCGCCACCGCCGCTCGACATCCGGCTCGGGAGACCGTCACGGGCCCGAGCGACGTACCCAAACTGCTCGAAGGCAGGCTCCAAGAGAGCGTCGAGCTGTTCGAGTTTTGCTGGCAAAACCGTGGGATCATGAAAATGATCCTCGATGGTGGCGGCGGCTCACCCTACGCGTACCTCATCGACGAATTCGCCGCAGGCATCGTGCAGCAAAGCGAAGTTTGGATCGCGCACGGCGTCGCGATGGGTATCTACCGCAGCGACATCGATCCGACGATCGTCGCGCGACTCATTTCAGGTACGTACGAACGTCTCGTCCGCGAGCTCATCAAGCAACCGCGACGACCCGACATCGAAGGCTGGGCGAGGCAAGCCCAAGATCTCCTCACGCGAGGCCTGTTCCCGCCCGGCGTGAGCACGGTTCTTGACCAGAAGGTCAAAATGCATTCCGCGGCCAAAGCTCCACGCTGGCCGCAAGCAGAGGCAAAATCCAAATGAATACGGCGACAAATACGACTGCATCGCCTCGCAAGTTCAACGGGTGGGCTGTGTTCGCAATTCTCATGGCCATCGCCATCACAGGGCTCGTCGGCGCTCGCGTGAAGGCGAAAGTCGCGCAAAACAAAGAGCTCGAAGCGTCGAGACAAACCACACAGGCCGCCGCAGGAGCTGATGCAAAGGCTCCCACGGTGACGGCGACGGGCGTCGAGATCATCTCGCCAATGCCGACGAAGTGGCAGCCGCGCGTGGACATCACCGGCACACTCGAGCCGATTCAGCAAGCCGATGTGGGCTTCAAGATGGGCGGGCGGCTCTTGGCGATCAAAGTGAAGAGCGGCGATACGGTCAAGACGGGGCAAGTGCTCGGCACCATCGACGCAGCGGAAGCAGCAGCGCAAGCACGCGTCGCGCAAACGGGCGTGAAGGTCGCCGAGATCTCGCTCGACATGGCCAAAGACGGGCAAAAGCGCACCGACACGTTGTTTCAACAAAACGCGATCGCCGAAGCGGAAAAGACGACGGCGACGCAACGCGCCTTGCTCGCCGCAGCGCAGCTCGAACAAGCTCGCGCACAAGCAAAGGCCGTGTCGGTGACGCTGTCGAACGCGACGTTGACCGCGCCTTTCGCAGGGCTCGTGACGCGCGTTCCCCCAGGCATCGGCCGGATCGTTGGGCCGGGTGAACCGCTCTTTCACATCGAGGACACGTCGGTGCTCAAACTATCAGCGTCGCTTTCGGAGAGCGATGCACGTGTCGTCGTCGTTGGCTCGACGGTGACCATCGAAGGTGCGGCAAACGCGACGGGAAAGGTGACGGCGGTGCTTGGATCGCTCGATCCGCAAACGCGTCGCGTGCCGCTCGTGGCCGAGATCCCGAACGGTACGGATTCAGGGCTTTTGGCAGGCTCGTTCGTGCGAGCGCAGGTGGTTGCGGAGCAGCCGGTGGACGCTTTGGAGCTGCCCGGATCGGCGATTCGTCCAGGATCGCAGGATGAAGTGGTGGTCGTGAAAGACGGCAAAGCGCACCTCGTGCGGGTGTCTTTCGCGAACGGCGCGAGTGGAACGATTTACGTGCGCAAGGGGCTCGATGCATCCGATCGCGTGGTCGCTCGTCCGCGAAGCGAAACGAAAGAAGGCGACGCGATCGACCTTGCTCCCGCGGCAAAGTGAAGTTTGCCCCGACGATTGATTTTGCGTTCGAGGAATTGGCATGAACATTTCAGCAATTGCGATCAAGCGGCCCGTGTTCACGGTGATGGTGGCCGTTGCGCTGCTGGTGCTGGGCATCGTCGGCTACAAGAAACTCGGGACCGATCTCTTTCCGAACGTTGCATTTCCGGTCGTGAGCGTGACGATCATCTACCCCGGCGCGAGCCCGGCGGAGATGGAGACACAAGTCACCAAGCCCATCGAAGACGTGGTGGTTTCGCTGAACGGGATCGATCGGGTGCGTTCGTTTTCGCGCGAGGGGGTGTCGACGACGGTCGTCATTTTCAAGCTCGACGTGGATGTTCAGGAAGCGGCGACGCAAGTGCGCGAACGCGTCGCACAGGCGAGGTTCAAGCTACCGAACGACATCCAAGAACCCGTCATTTCGCGCCTCGATACCGATGCCGTACCGGTGTTGATTTACACGTTGCGAGGTCGGCGGGGGCTCAGTGAAATCCGCAATTTCGCCGATGATGTGATTCGTCCAGCGCTCGAACAAGTGGATGGAGTCGCGGCGGTGAACATTCGCGGCGGCGCCGAACGCGAAGTGAAGGTGCTGCTGGATCGCGCGAGGATCGACGCGCTTCGCGTGCAACCGGCGCAGATCGTGGGCGCGATCAAAGCGGCCAACTTGACGGTACCTGCGGGTCGTTACGAAGCCGGGGAAAAGGAAATCAGCGTTCGAGCCATCGGGGAGCTCGGCGAAGTCGACGCACTGCGCGACATCGTGGTGGCCATGTCGCAAGACGGGTCATCGGTGCGGCTGCGCGATGTGGCCGACGTGCAAGACGGCTTCGAGGAAATGCGGACGCGGATCCGCGTGAACACGGATGAAGCGGTCGCGTTCGAGGTGATCAAGCAGAGCGGTCGGAACACGGTGGAAGTTGCCGACGGAGTACGCGCGAAGCTCGCCGAGATCGAAAAAGGGTTCCCCGAAGATTTGAAGACGTCGCTGATCATGGATCAGTCGACGTTCATCATGGAAAACGCGCACGAGGTGCAGATCGCCATTTGGTACGGCGGGGCGATGGCGATCCTGATCATCCTGATCTTCATGCTGGATCTGCGATCGACGCTCATCAGTGCGGTCGCTTTGCCGACGAGCGTGGTGTCGACGTTTTTCTTGATGTACGTGCTCGGCTTCACGCTGAACATGATGACGCTGCTCGGCCTGTCGCTCGCGATTGGTCTCTTGATCGACGATGCGGTCGTGGTTCGCGAGAACATCTTCAAGCATCTCGAGCGCGGGGAACCTCCAATGGAGGCTGCGCTGAACGGGACGAAAGAGATTGCCCTGAGCGTGCTCGCGACGACGATGACGATCGTGGCGGTGTTCGTTCCGGTCGCGTTCATGACGGGCATCGTGGGTCAGTTTTTCAGGCAGTTTGGGCTCACGGTGTCGGGCGCGGTGCTCGTGTCGCTGTTCGTCGCGTTCACGATCGATCCGATGTTGTCGTCGCGTTTTTCAAAGACCATTGCGCATGGCGCCAAAGATTCGTTCGCGTGGCTGAAGCGGCCTTTCGAGTGGCTGTTTTCGTCGATGGACAATGCGTACCGAGGGATGCTCGAGTGGGTCGTGCGACACAAGCTGATCGTGGGCCTGTTGGCGCTCGCGTCGCTCGTGGGGTCGGGGATGCTGATGGGCCTGATGGGATCGGACTTCGTGAACGCCGAAGATCGCGGTGAAATGATGGCGGAGGTGGAGTTTCCGGCAGCGACGTCGCTGGAGGAGACGGCGCGTCGATCGTACGAAGCCGAAAAGAAATTATTGGAGAACAAAGAGATTCGGACGGTGTATGCGACGCTGGGACCGAACGGCGAGGTGAACAAGGTTCACTGGCGCATTCTGACGTCGAAGAAGAACGACCGGACGGTGACGCTGTCGCAGATCAAAGACCAAGTGCGCGAGGTCGGGAATGCGATTCCGGATGCATCGGTGGTCATCACGGATCCGGCGTTCGTCGAAGGCGCGGGGGTGCAGGCACCGATCATGATTTTGGTGCGTGGCGAGTCGTACGATGAGATCGGTCGCGTGGCGAATGACATCGGTGGGATCTTGCGAGCGACGCCGGGCATCACGGATGTGCAGGTGAAGTTCACGCCGGGGCGGCCAGAGATGCGGGTGGAGGTGGATCGACAACGCGCGGCGGATCAAGGCATCAGCGTGGCGCAGCTCGCGATGACGTTGCGCACGGCGATTGAAGGAGAAGAAGCGAGCAAGTTGCGTCAGGGCAAAGACGAGGTGCCGATTCGGGTGCGTATGCGGCCGGAGGATCGTGCGAATCCGACGGATTTGGAACGATTGACGCTGTGGTCGCCAAAGGGTGCCGTAGCGCTTGCGGATGTCGCAAGGCTCGAGCAGGGCGAGGGGCCGCAGGTGATCGAGCGGGAGGATCGGCGTCGGCAGATTGCGGTTTGGGCGACGCCTCGGGGGCGGACGCTGGGCGACCTCGTCAAGGAGTTTCAGCCGAAAATCGACGCATTGGAAAAACCAGCCGGCACGACGGTGTTTTATGACGGCATGGTGAAGCAGATGAGCGACACGAACGAGTCGATGGGCACGGCGATGCTGCTCGCGGTGATCTTCATTTACCTCGTGCTGGCGTCGCAATTCGAGAGCTTCATTCATCCGCTGACGATCATGCTGACATTGCCGCTGGCGCTGGTGGGTGCGATTCTGGGCCTCTTTTTGGCGGATACGTCGATGGCCATGGGTGCGATGATTGGGATCATCCTGCTCATGGGGCTGGTGACGAAAAACGCGATTCTGCTGGTGGATCGAGCGATTGTGCGGGTGCGCGAGCATGGTGAAACGCCGCTTCAAGCGATTCTCGAAGCTGGGCCGGAGCGGCTTCGGCCAATCTTGATGACGAGCGCTGCAATGGTGCTGGGCATGTTGCCGACGGCGACATCAACGGGGGATGGGAGCGAATTCCGAGCGCCGATGGCGATTTCGGTCATTGGTGGCGTCGTGAGCTCGACGTTGTTGTCGCTGGTGGTGGTGCCGGCGTTCTATTTGGCCATCGAGAACGCGAAAACGAAGCTCGGTATACGAAACGAAAAGGCTGCGGCGGAACCGGCTGCGGCGGAGTGAATTGACACCGGGACATGATTTGCACGCTCGCTTCGCGCGCGTGGGACGCGCGCTTCGCGAGGCTTGGTTTGCGTTGGGGGGGCCGAGGCTCGCCTCCCGGTGCTTTTGCGCTTCGCACAAAAGCACGGCGAGGCTCGGCCCCCCCAAACCCCCCCGATTTTCCGTTGGAACGAATCGATCGCCGCTCTGGCCCATAAGCGCCAAGTCGTGATAAACACGCACGCGCAATGAGAACGAACATTCGTGCTGCAAAATTGGCTTCCATTTCGTTGACAATCCTATGCTCGAGTGTCGGCTGCGAGCTGATTTCTCGCGTGGATCGTGGCGATATTCCTGACCCCACCGGTTCGGGGGGCGACGCAGGCGCCGGGCAGTCAAGCTCGAGCAGCAGCAGTTCGTCTGGACAAGCTGGCGCCGGCGGCGACGCGGGCATGGCTGGCGCGGGCGGCGTTGGCGGAATGGCTGGCGCGGGCGGCGTTGGCGGAATGGCTGGCGCGGGCGGTATGGCTGGCGCTGGCGGAATGGGCGGCAGCGGCGGTGGCGGAATGCCGTGCACGGTGGATGGCGATTGCCCGGCGACGAATAGCGCATGTGTGTTGCCGCATTGCAACGCTGGGATGTGCGAAACGATGAACGCCACGGCCGGAACCACTTGCAGCGAAGGCACCGGAATGTTGTGCGACGGCAATGGCGCGTGCGTCGAGTGCATCGTGGCAACGCATTGCCCGGAAGGTACCGTGTGCCAAGCGAGGGAATGTAATGCCGGCACGTGCAGCTTCGTCAACGCCCTTACGGGCACGGAAGTCGGCGACCCGACGCCCGGCGATTGCATGAACGAGCAATGCGACGCGGCGGGCATGGTCGTCACGGGAAGCGACGACGCCGACATTCCCGTGACTGCGAACGAATGCAAGATTGCTTCATGCTCGATGGGTATGCCCATGCTCAGCGATGCTCCCATGGGCACGCCTTGCGGCCTGGGCGATACGTTCTGCGATGGCATGGGCAATTGCGCAGGCTGCACGCTCGACGAGCATTGCGGCATGCCCACCGAATGCAGTACGCCAACGTGCTCGAACATGATGTGCGTCGACAATTTCGCGGCCGACGGGTCGGTCCTCATGGCGCAAACGCCGAACGATTGCAAAGTGGCGCAATGCGACGGCATGGGCGGCATCAAGCAAGTCGACGACGCTGCCGACGTTCCCATGGACGACGGCAATCCGTGCACGGACGACATTTGCGCGGGAGGTATGCCGAGCTTCCCGCATTCGTCGGTCGGCACGCAATGCAATCAAAATGGCGGCACGGTCTGCGACGGCAACGGCATGTGCGTCGAATGCAACATCGGCGCGGATTGCCCAAGCGGCGTGTGTGACATGAACACCTGCCAGCCACCGCAAGTCCTTTCGGTTGCACCGGCGGACATGGCGATGAACGTGTCCGTTTCGAGCAGCATCGCCATTACGTTCACGGGTGCGATGAACGCGGCCACGCTGATCGGACAAACCTCGATCGGCCCCTGCACTGGATCGGTACAATTCTCCGTCGACGATTTCGCCTCGTGTTATGGGTTTGCTTCGGCTGCACCAACCATGAGCCCCGACAACAAGACGGCGACGTTCGTCCCGGCGCCTGGATTGTCCTACGGTACCACGTACAAGGTCAAGGTCACGACCGGCGCCGAGGACATGACGGGCGTGGCCTTGAGCGGCGACTTCGCGCAAATGATGGGGTTCGCGACGGAAATTCCGCAATCGCCGGGCACCGCGAATGAATCGAATACCGCCGAGGAGCTCGACTATTGCAACGTCCAGTTTCCGCTGGACATCAGCGTGACCGCGGGGCAGATGACTCCTACGATTTACGGTCGCGTTTACGAGGCTGGTTTTACCGAAGCCATGGGGCCAAACGCCATGATCAGCGCTGAAGTTGGGTTTGGCCCGGCGAATGTCAATCCAACCACCCAAAGCGGCTATCAATTCTTCCCCGCTGCCTTCAACGTCCAAGTCGGCAACGACGACGAATACATGGCGTCTTTCGCCGCACCCGCCGTGCCCGGATCCTACCGCTACGTGTATCGCTTCACGCGCGACGGCGCGAACTACACGTATTGCGACAAAAACGGCGCTGGATCCAATGGGGGACTCTCGTTCGAAATCCACGAGCTTCCCGTTCTCACCGTCATGCCTTGACCTCCCGGCGCGGACGGATCACGCTCGGGCAACTCCGATCGTCGTATGGACTCTGCCCGCGCCCACCGTGCATTCCTCGCCTCGCTGCTCTTGTCATCCGCGCCGCTCTGCGCGGCCTGCACATCCACATCGAAAGACACGCCTCCGGCCCCCGCATCGAGCTCCAGCGCGACGCAAGCCGCAGAGCCAACGGCAACGCCCTCGGCCACTCCCCTGCCCTCGGCTTCCGCTACGACGCCCGCTCCCGCACGCGTCGAGATGCCAGCGCTGCCCGACGAGGACCTGTATCCAGAAACGCTCGAAGAGCAGCGCGCGGCGCTTTTGCGGCGCATGGGCCCGTTATTGCACCTGAGTGACGAACAGCTAAAGGCGGTCAAAGCCATCATCGACCGCTCGTCGCTCATGGGTCAAGGCAATCCCGCGGTGACGAAGTATCCTCTGACGCGCAAGGAATGCCGGGAAAAACGCAATGCGCTCGGCGGGTTCGAACCGGACGAGCCGAAGTGCGGTGCGCCCTTCATGACGCCCATGTACGATCCATTGGCTGGACAAACCGCAGAAAATGCCAAAGCGTGCATCGATCGATACGAATTTCCCGGTATCCCCTGTGAACATCCCGTCGTGTATGCATCGGCGCGTGAAGCGGTCGAGCTCTGCGGGGCGATTGGCAAACGTTTATGCGACGCGCACGAATGGGAAGGCTCGTGCGCGGGGGCGGTTCATGCGCCCGTCGAAGAATATTTTTTTGGCAAGGAACGCAAAGATGCCAAATACCTGCACAATCGCGATCGCGAGCTGCGGTGGGCTTATGGTATCAAAAAGGACCACTCTTTGTGTGGCACGCGGAGCCAAAAAAGCGAAGGTTGCACGTCGAGCGGTTGGAAACGTTGCGGATCGAATACGTTTCCCGCAGGCTCGTTCCCCGAATGCCGCAGTCCCTTTGGCGTCTACGATTTGCACGGCAACGTTGCCGAGCACATGAATTTACCATTGCGCCCGGAAGAATTGACGAGTCGCGGGGGCACGGGTGAAACGGAGATGAAGGGGAGCTGGTTCATTTTTGCGAATTACGAAGCGCACGAAGACGATTGCCGATGGCGCGCCCCCGATTGGCACGCCACGAAAGTGATGGATCACGACAGCCACGGCAATTACCACTTGGGATTTCGTTGCTGTAAAGACGTTGAATAGCTGATGCCAGCTCTTGAATGAGGTAGAAGTCCGAATTTTTCCGGCGCTCGTGGTGGGTTCCACTGTTCGAGCCCGCGTAGCGGGCGAGTTTGGGGGAACCGCGAGTGCCGGAAAAAATCCGGGCTTCTACCGTGGTTTCACACGAGTTTATGTACAGCGCGCGAGTTTGGGGGAACCGCGAGTGCCGGAAAAAATCCGGGCTTCTACCGTGGTTTCACACTACTCCACGGCGATCACTTCGTATTCGAGCACCAGGTGCGTATTGTCCGAGCGATGTAGGATGACCTCGCCCTTGCCGCGAACGAATTCACCGTCGGCGCCGCGCCCGAGATACCGCACCGACCACGGAAAAACGTCATCCGCGTCGATGATCGATCGCGACCCCATATCAACTTCGCGCCCGAATACCCAGAACTCCCCATCCAAATTCGCATGTAAGTCGATCGGAGGTTTGTCGAGGATCACATGACTACCGTTGTGGACGCCGCTGCGCTCGAACGTTTGCGATGCACCATCCACACCCCAACACAAATATACCTCGGCGCCGTCCTTCGTATCGCCCTCGTCGACTTTGTCGAAACGAATGGCGTGCATGATGAATCGACCACGCACCGGGGCAAGGGGGCCGATTTCCACGTCGTACGGGCCGAACTTTTCGCCCGCCAAGTGGCCCGTCCACGTCTCGAAACGCCGCCCATCGGTCATCTTGTTGCATTCTTCATCCGAATAACACATCACCATCGTATACGCGCGCATACGGCCGAATGAATCGCCAATGCCAACGCGTATCGTCGAACGCCACGTGCCGCTATCCAAGAAAAACACTTCGCGACCCGATCCCGCAGGGCTCGGCAATGGAAGCTGATCCGGATGGTGCGTATGACCCGCCACGACAATGTCGTATTGCCCTTCCTCGACACCACGTTCTCGACTCGCCATGGCCGCCCCGCGCTCGGTATCACCGCTCGTATCCATCGCGCGTAGCCGCTGCACGAGCCCCTCGAGCGTCGTCGGCGAAAGCGATTGCAACGCTTCACGAACGATGGTCACCACGGGTTCGCGGAAAAACTTGAGCATTTCCATTCGATGCGCCATGTCCTGGAAAAATGGGCTGGCGAGCGCCGCAAGGTAAATGTCGAGCAACACCGGTCGGAGCAATTCGAATAGCTCCGCATGCAGACTACCGAGGCGCGTTTGCAGGTATTTCAGCAGGAGCGTCGGTGGGCGAACGTCGTCGAATTCGACGAGCGCATTGTAAAAGTCGCGCATCCTCGCCCCACGTTCATCGTTTGCCCTCAAAGCTTTCCCGTGAAGCGCTCGGAAACCAACACAAAGCCGCGTGGCAATCTCGAGCGTCACGTAATCGCCCGAGCAGGGTGTGAGATATTCTTCGTCCGTCAGCTCGATGGGTTTGCCAAATGGAACGGGAACGCCGATGTTCCACCTGTCGTATTCATGACCATGCCGAATTTTGACGCGATATCCCGTGTCCTTCGGGCGTTCGATCGTATGCGGAAATGGTTGTTCGGACGGCGGCATGCTGAGGATTTCACGAATGCGGCGACGCACGGAAGGCCACGCATTGACGAGCCGATCGTGATTGCCGGGAATGTATTGCACATTCACGACCGTCCCCGATTCGAGACACAAAACTTGACCTTTGCGCTCGAGCGACCCTTCGCGGACAAACCGCGCGAGAACCGGCCAGACGTCCTTGTTGTCCTCCACGATGGCGTCGAGCACCTCGTGGACCTTTGCGCGCAGCGGATTCCACGGCGAATCCGGTCCCAACTCGAATGCCGTTGGACGCACGTCCAATGCGCCGCCACAGAACCAAAGCGGCGTGCGCAAAAGCTCGAAGATGTCACCAGCAAACACGAGTTCGATTTGGTTCGACATCGCGCGTTTCGCGCGCGCATGAACGTCAGCCAAGAGCATCTGCATCGCGCCCGAGGTGACGTTACGTCGCACGCCCACCTCGCGAACGACGCCATCGCGAACGTAACGAATGGCATCCGCCGATACATGCTGAAAATGTAGATCACTGACGACAACGAGCATCCGAACTCTCCAGGCAAAGCTCTTACCACGGATGCGCTGCGGCGCGCCATGGAAACGCGTCGAGAAAGCTCACTTTCGAACGGACGCGGAGCTCGAAAACAAGTCGAAAAGCGTCACGTCGACGGAGGCGGAAACACCGAATTGAAGAGCATGAGCGCTGGGGACACTCAGCCCAGACGCATCCGCGCGCAACCCCGGTCGAAAAACGCCGTACATGCCAAGGGTAAACGGACTGTCGAAAACGCTCGCATGCAGCCACGCACCGGGCGCGAGAACCGTCACGAGCTGCGCGCCGGGAAGCGTCGCCCCCGCGACGGCATCGTATTGCAGATATGCCGCCGGATCGATGGCCGATACGAAAAGCCCCAAATTGTGCGTACCGAAGCCACGCGTAAAGTCGATCCCCACCGGAAGGGTCAACGTCGGCGCCGCGAGATAGGGGACTTTGCCGGTTTCCTTCTTTCCACCATACGAACCAAAACGCAGCTCGGCACCACCCGACAATCCCGCGAGCGATCCAAGCGAAATGGTAAATGCTCCGGGAACGTTTTTACGGCGATACCCACCACCAGGCGATGCGGCCGCGTCAATGGCGGCAGCAACTCGGTCCGGGTCCGATTCGAAAGCGAGCGCCGCAAAGAGGCCACTGTATTGCCCAATCGTCGCAACGACAGCGCACGCGCCTTTGCCTTTTGCGCAGTCGTCTTTGCAACTCTTCGTGACGCACGATCGCTCGGCATCTATACGCATTTCCGCAACGACGCGCGCGACGACCCGCCCCCAATCATCGGCAAACACCGCTTCGATGGTCTCGATGGCCTCCGTCAACCGGCGAATGTCCGCGCTGGTTTCGACGAATAGATTACGCACGGCCTGCGAAGACAGTCCACCGCTCGAGCCAAACCCAGGAAAAAGCACGCTGCCAATGAGCTCCGTTTCCGCTAAACTCGTTGGTTTGTCATACTCGTACCATTGACTGAACAGGCCCGGGGTTGCGCCAAACGCCAGGTCACCGGCAAATACCTGCTCGGTCGATGCCAAAAATGCCGCCGCCAATTCGAGCGACGCTCGCGCCAGCACGAGGCTCGCACGGGCCACGCGCAATTTGGGCATACGCTCCGCCAAGCGTGCCGTGTTTTCTGCATGAGCGCCCGCGGCGCGGAAAGCATCCGCGAGTTTGTCAGAACCATTCGCACCACCCAAATCGATGGGTGGAATGGAAAAGCTCGCCGCTGACGACGCTCTCGCCATTTCTTCCGCTGCAAGACGATATGCTCGAAATGCATCCACGACGGCAAACCATCGCGTGGAGAGATCCGCAGCCGGTTTGTCGACCAGGTTTGCCCATCGCAAAATCGTCGTCAGCTTTTCCAGCTTGCCAGATGCTTGCAGCGCTGCGAGCGGCTGCATTCGAGGATCGAGCGGTTTGCCAGGATCGATGCGAGGACAAATCGATTCGGACATCCCAGCAGTTGGTTCCGAAAAACCCCCGCATACGTCACGCGAAAAACCTCGCCCGAGAATCGAAAAACAAGCCGGCGAATTCGTCAGCGCCGCCAAAAGCAATGCCTTCGATTCTTCCACTTTGCCTGGTTTCGTTTGACGAACCAGGTCGCCGTACTCTTGAAATACGTAGGGCACGGCCGCCGCACACGCGAGAAGCTCCAGGCGATGACTGAAAAATCGGCGCCCTTGTGCGTCATTGACTCGATACGCATTGATCCGTTCGACGTCGCTCGCAAAGTTGTACAAAGCAAGCGAGGCATTCGCACCCGACGCGAGACTTTTCGCGAGCCGTGCACCGGACAAACGAATGTCGCGCGCCGCTTTGCATGCGAGCTGCTTCTTCATTCGAGCTTCACATGTCGCCGAATTTGCCGCAGAGGTATCGCACGAAAGGACCGTCTCGACACCAGGATCACAAGCGAGCAGGCCCGCGTCGAGCTTCATGTCGGCCGATAACGTCGCTCCAAGACCGAACCCCAACGCTACGCCGTGCCACGTGGCCACGTCCGTTGCAATGGCACCTCGCAACGTGCGCATCAAATCTGCGTCGCCATATTGCATGAAATCAATGGGGCCGCCCGCGAGCGCACATGTCGTGGGAAACCAAAACGACCGAATTTCCCTGTACGTCGGTTCGCTTGCCGCCTTGCCACCACACACGTCTTCGTGAAGCCGCCGCGTGAACCAAACGATGGATTCACGCTTTGCCCGATCCACGATCAAACTCGCCACCGCGCGAATGCCCACATCGAGCGCACCAATGGTAAATGCTGCGACGTCGAGTCCCGTATGCTGCACGTCGAGAACGCGCGATGCCGCGTCTGCTACGGCAAAAACCGGCGAGATTTCCGGCTCGGCCATGGCGATTTCGGAAAGCAACAAAGCTTGTTTCGAGGGCAATACAAATCGAACAGCATCGAAACGATGTTTTACGTAGGTGGCTAGTGCCCGTACGGATTCGTCATCGGAAATGGCCGCTGCATGCGCAAGTGCTGGTGACGCAAACGCACACAAATTGACGGGGCTCGTTGGTTTGTCGCTACCTGTACAAAGCTCGCTGCAAAGCGACGCACGCAAGGTGCCAATGCTTTGCGCCGCATTGCCGAGTTTGCCGGTGACTTCCTTTTTCGCCGCATCCAGCAATCTCTGTTTACTTTGAAGAACCGTGCCGAGCTCCGTGCGAAGGCGCCCATCGTTTGGCCTTTGCGAGATTTCTTGGCGCAAACGTTTTTCTCGCTGTTCGAGCTCCACGATGCCCTTGCGAACCGCGAGCGCTCGAATCGCAGCGCGCTCGAGCATCGCCTTGTCGACATCGGGCGCAGCGGACGTACATGCCAAACCAAGCGACCGGGAAAAACCCATGAGCGCCGCCACGCGTCCGGCATGGAGCTGAACGGCCTCCCCAGAATCACCCAACGGCGAAGAGGCAGAAAGCACAGGCTGCGCAATTCGTACGGGCGGCGGTGCGGACTGCACGGACGTTGCGGGTTGGTCCGTACCTGCGTCGGCATACGTAATGGGTTGCGCATCCGCCACACGCGCATACGCGAGCGCACTTGCGCATGCGATGCCACCGAGCTTCCAAAGTCGACTCATTTCACGGTTTTTCATGGGAAAGTTACGCGATGGCATTCATGGCAGCGTCTTTGGCAGCAAATAAGAAATCGTCGATCAAAACACGCGCCTTGGCTCCATTCGGGGACGTTCCCAAATAAATGCCAACCGCGGCCAAAGGACTTCCAGCGTCGGATACCGCGACGACGGGTCCCCCGCTCATGCCAGCGCGTCCCGGGCGTTCGATTCTCAATTGGCCCGCTCCAGGAAACGCGCGAGTGCCCACGACCGCGGGTAAACCCGAGGTGGTACGGCCGACGCCCAATGGATATCCCCAAATCTCGACACGGCAAGGTCCATCCATCGTGGCAGCTTGTAGGCCGGTGGTACAAGTTCCTTGGATCCGCACGATTGCGACATCGGGCGCAGCGTTTCCACCCTCGGGAAATGCAATCGCGACTACTTCGAGCTTCGTCCAGACGCCGCATATGAATGCCTCGGCTTTCACGTCGCTTGGAGCAATGCCTTGGGGAAGCGCGACGACGTGACGCGCCGTGATGATGGACGAGGGCCACTGGCCAATGAAAAATCCCGACCCCCACGCGGCCCAAGTATTGCCGAAACGTGCTTGCACACGCACGACCGGCGGCTCGAAAGCGACCGAATCTGCGCTCGCCGACGGCGATCGCAGCACTTTGACGACGGACTTCATGATTCCTCGCCCTTGTAACGAGCCACCTTGACTACGGGTGTGTGCACGAAGCAATGATAGCGCGGATTTCGCGAGGATGCGCGAAAGTTGTGGCGATTGTTCGGGGGCGCTGTGAATTTGTACAGCGAGCCGTCAGTGTTGCATGGAACGCATTACGGCTGGCACACGGCCATCATGCACTTACCCGAGCTGCATTTCGAGGGCATGGTGCAGAATTGTCCGTTCGGCGTACACGCGGCGGCGCACGTGGATCGGCATGAATTGTTCGTGCAATTGCCAAAGAGCATTGGCAGGTTTTCTAAGCGTCGACGCCGTTTGCGCTACGGCATTCGGCTAGATGATTTCATTGTACTTTCGCTGCTGACAAGGGTAAAACAAATTTCGTGCCCTTTCCAAGCCGACGCCGACTGCATGCCGCCGCAATGTTCGCCGGTCTAACGCTGGCTGGATGCAGTAGTGACAAACCCCCGGCTTCGCTCGTTCTCGACGCGCACATCTATCAAAACCCGAATCCAACTGTTCCTCTGGCGGCGATTTTGCACATCAAGACGGACGAACCGACGACGGTCCACATCCAAGTCAGCGGTACAGCCCATCCCGTGCATGCGGACTTCCGCGCGTCGACGACCGTGCACGACATCCCCGTGATCGGACTTGCTCCTGGTAAAACGAATTCAATCGTCGTAACGGTCGAAAGCGCAGCAAGGCGGAAGGAGACGACGACGTTGACGTTCGATGCGCCCGCGCTTCCTGCCGATTTTCCGCCCCTGGAAATCCTGACGAGCGATCCGGTGTCGATGGAGCCGGGATGGACGCTGTTCAATGTTTTTCAATTCGATCCGCAGCATGCAGGCGTGGTCGTGCCGATGGGGTGGCTCGTCATCGTGAATGCCGCCGGTGAAGTCGTATGGTATCATAGGCCGCCGGTCGTGCCGGGTGAGGCGCGCCAACTCAGCAATGGGCACTTGCTTTACGAATACAGTCATCTAGGATTGGTCGAAATCGATATGCTTGGGAATGCGGTGGCGCAATGGCAAGCAGCGGCCCTCAAAACGCCCGTACTTCCCGGTGCAACGCCGGTCGATACGGCAACGATGCACCACGACATGGCCCAAATGCCCAATGGCCACTTTTTGACATTGTCGACGACCGCCGTCATGATGTCGCACTATCCCACGAGCGAAATCGACCCCGAAGCTCCGCCCGGCAAAGCGACGGTCATCGTCGATAACGTGGTGGAATTCGATCGCAAGGGCACGATCGTACGCACGTGGGACATGAGCGACATGCTCGACCTGAAGCGAATTGGGTACGACTCGTCGAGTCCCTTCTGGGATGTGTTTTACCCCGGTCATGCCGGCGGAACGAAAGATTGGTCGCACGCCAACGGCATTGCGTACTCCGAAGAGGACGATAGCATCGTCGTGTCGCTCCGAAATCAGGATGCCATCGTCAAATTCAGCCGCGAAACTGGCAAACTGGCGTGGATCTTCGCGCCTCCGGCGAATTGGAAGAGCCCATGGCAAGAACTGCTCCTATCGCCCGCTTCGCAGTTGGAATGGCCATATCATCAACATGCTCCGAAACTCGGCCCGAACGGAAAATTGTTGCTCTTCGACAATGGCAATTGCCGCGCATCACCGTTCGAGGTCCGTGTTCCGGCCGAGCAGAACCATAGCCGCGTCGTGGAATTCCGCATCGACGAGGCCGCCAAAACTGTAACACAAGAATGGTCCTACGGCGGAAGCGATACGGAAATATTTTATTCGCCTTTCTTGGGCGAAGGCGATTGGATGCCCACCACGGGCAACATCCTGGTTGCCGACGGCGGACACGTCGTCGACGAGCACGGCACTCCGAGCGATTCCATCATCCTCGGGCACAAATGGGCGCGGATTTTCGAAGTGACTCGCGAGGACAAACCTCGAAAAGTGTTCGAGATTCGCATCAAGGCAGCGAACACCGCCGGGTTTGGCGGATGGTCGATCTATCGAGCGGAGCGGATTCCGCACCTTTATCCATAACTCGGCATTTGCCCACCAAAACAAATGTCGACATTTCGTTCGTCATCGTTGCGTTGCAACTCGCCTCCGGATCTCCGGACTTGATCCGCTTGCGCACACCGCGCGTTGGTTGCATTAGCATCGCATTGCACGTTATTGATATGACAAACAATGTCCGTTCTACCGTACGAAACGGTGCACATGCGTTCGTCTTTGGCATAGACTGAACGTGTGCACTTGCAACAAGGAGCTATCATGCAAAGAATCGCGACGGTTTCGCACGGATGGATAATCGCATCAGTGTGGATATTTACAAATTTGACCGGCTGCGCGCTTTCGGATGCAGGGACCACGGATCCATCGGGCGCAAGCGGTGGCTCGGGCGGCGATACTTCTTCGAGCAGCACCGGGAGCGGCGGAATGGGCACCGGGGGCGTCGCCGGAGGCGGGGGAATTGGAGGTGGAGGAACCGGCGGCATTGGAGGTGGAGAAACCGGCGGAACGGGAGGCAGTGGTGGCGGCAGTTCGTCGTCGTCGTCATCTTCGTCATCGGGAATGCCGACTTTGGAAAATTGCAAGGACGGGATGGATAACGATGACGACGCGCTCGTCGATTGTCGCGACACTGATTGCGGATCCATCTTCTCTTGCACAGCTCCGGCTCCGATGGGCTGGACATATGTGCGTGTTCGACAAACTGCGTACAATGCGGCGCTGGCGCCTTGTGCAAACGGTCAGCAACCAACGCGTCTTTTCGAAGGCGCCGACCAGGGGCAATGCAACCAGTGCTCGTGCCTCGCGTCCGGAGCTTGCGAAGTCGCGATGACTTGTTACACAGGCGACGCCTGTGCGGCTGGGGCAGTTTCCGCAACCTATACGACCAATAACGACGGATGCTCGGCCGACGCGATCGCAATGGGCGGTGGGAGCTGCCAGATCACCAATACGGGCACGGTTCCTGCCAATGCAAAGTGCAGTGCCAATGGTGGCGGATTGAAAAATGTAAATCCGTTCATGGGCGAGGTGCATACGTGCCCCGTCGCGAGCGCCGGAGCGGGATGCGGTGCTGAAGCGTGCGTACTGGCACCGAGCCCCATGTACGAAAATCGGCTATGCGTATCTCGCAGCGGTCCCAACGCTTGTCCAGTGGGTTTCCCCGAGCAGCATTTGACGTTCGCGAGCTTCAGCGACACACGCGCGTGTTCGGCTTGTACTTGCGACAAGAGCGCCATTACGTGCGTCGGGGATACGACGGTCACCCTATGGACGAATTCGAATTGCACGGCAAGCGCCGGAAGCATAACCACCAACAATGGTTGCCAGAACATCGGCCCTGGCATCACGCATCGAAATGTGACAAAAATCGCTTCGATGGACGTGCCAGACGCAAGCTGTCCACCATCCGTACAACAGGGAGTCGTCACGGGCCAGGGGCAAACGACGGTTTGTTGCGCCGCGCCATAACGACGACAAACCCATTCGGCAAAACGCCTCTCCGTCCTCTACGCAACGCAGCATTCACGTCATCATTCTCACCATCGAAATGCGCGCAACGATTGCGAAATCGCCGGTCGTTTGACCTTTCGCCTGCTTGCGATTTCATCTAACATGGGCCGCGCGGCGCGCGGTTTTTCCCGTTCGATGCGCAAGGAGACGACATGCGAAAACGAAGCGGATTTCTTTTATCGACTTTGCTCGCGATGAGCGCCGTGGGGTGCGGGGGCGAGGACGATAACGCAGTAGTGTCAACTCCAAAACCGGTCGCCATCGCAGACTTGCGCGCCGATGTAAATCGTAACGGTACAGTGGATCTGGATGATTCCAGCGAAGACGATCGTGAGGATACGTGGGACAAAGACCACGGTGCCATCTTTCTCGCGAATATCGACGACGACGCGAAAACGTGTCCGAAGACCGGTCCAAACGCGGCCCTGGCTGGATGCAACGACGCTTTCGACGATATCATCAATGGTCCGGATGATTTACACGATCTCGCTCGATTGAAAACGGTTGCATGGCCTGAAGCGCCAAAGGATGCCTACGCGACGATCGCTTTGAGCATGCCCGGCGTGGAGCACGTGCGCCTTTTCAAATGGAACGGCAGCGAATTTCAGGTTTTCGATGCCGCATCTGGGCAGCTTGGCCCGGACGACCTTGTAAATGGCGTGGAATTCGCCATCGAAGGCAAGGACATTCTGCGCGATACGTCGATATGGGACGGACTGCTCGACGTGACGCTGAAGGTACACGGCGGCACGGGCACCGATGGTAAGCCGATACCGGATGCGGAGGACACCGTCCGAATGCGACTGGCACCGATTATTTTCCGCCATCACTTGGACCCTGCGGAAAAGGTTTATGCCACGAAATTCACCAACGATGCCGATTCCTCGGCATTCATGGCGGACCTCGGCAAAGCCGTGCAAGCTTCGGGCATCGAGGCTCCGCTCGTCGGGCTTCCCGTGGGCGATCAATGGACGCAAGACTTTTTCGAAACGACGTACATGTCGATGCCCGCTGAAGGCGGAAAGCAGCACGTCATTCACGTCAATCTTCGATCGGCGAATTACGAAAGTGGAATCTTGCGTGCGGCAGGCAAAGTCGTGTTCACGCAATTTCGAGGCAAAGACGTTGCGGGCGCGGTTCAATACGATCCCATGCATCCGGACGAAATGGACAGCCTCAATTCGTTCGGCAACACCGAAACCATTCCTCCGCATTCGTTCGACGGCGAGGATTATCCGCTCGGTCGCGTGCTGCGCGGGTCGAATCCGCAATATTACCCCGACAAGAGCTTCGACCGCCTGATCGCTGCGCAAGGTGTGCAACCCATGGTCACAATCGACACGGAATGGCTTTACGTGGGACACGTGGACGAAACGGTGAGCTTCATCAAGGCGAATACGCCGCGCGGCTGGGCGATGCTCATCAATGATGCAACCTTGGCCAAGAAAATGCTCCAAGACGCAGTGGATGCAGGGCAAGGCGAAAGCCCCATGTTCGTGGGAATGAAGTGGTACGATTACTCGGATGCGCAAGCAACCATCAGCGAAGTGCTGAACGACCCCGAGGTAATGAATACGAGCGCTTGGGCGGCTGCCGAGGTCGATTCGCAGCTCACGCAAATCGAATCTGAAACGGGAATCACGGAAGCGGACCTCGTCAAGGTACCATTCTTGCACCAACCGGAATACGGCTATGCCGTCGCGTACAATCCCGGCACGGTCAATGGGATTTACCTTTCCGATCAAGATTTCGGGGCTCCCGATCCGCACGGCCCGGTCGTCAACGGACAAGACATCTTCAAAAAACAGCTCGAAGAAGCGCTCGCACCCTTCGGCGTCAAGGTGCACTGGATCGAAAACTGGAACCTTTACCATGCGCTCGACGGCGAGGTCCATTGCGGATCGAATGTCACGCGCGCCATTCCGACGGATGCTGCTTGGTGGGAGAGTGGACGATGAAAAAGCATGTTTTTGTTGTGGCATTGCTCGGAGCGATGATGGCGCAGGTATCTCCGGTGAATGCGGCTCCAGCGAGCGGCGTCATGCTTGCTCCGGACAAACTTCCCGCAAACGCGCGCACGGCGCTCGCTCTCGATATCGAAGCGGCAAAGCGACAGAGCCCCAAGGCATTTCAAGCGCTGAGCGTCGTACGGAATGATCTGCCGAGGCTCGATGCGAACAAACGTGGTCGTTTCGCGCCGATTCCTGCGATTCTCAAGTCCATGGGCAAAGATGCTCTTTTGCCAATGCTCGAGGAGCTCGCGTTCCGCGGTCAGCCCAAAGGTGAGCTCACGGATTCCGCGTGGATTGCCTGGCGGGCGGGCGTCATCGAAGCGGTGGGCATGCTACGTGACGCGCGCGCAGAGAGCGTGCTCGTGACGATTCTCGATGGCTCGGAGACCGAATTTCACGTGGTGCGCGCAGCGGCAGCAGCGCTTGGGCGAATCGGCACCGATACGGCGGCGCAGAAGCTCGTAACGATGTCGAAGCTCGAGGGAGCAAAACGAAAGGCGGTCCTTGCGGGGATGGGCGAATGCCGGCGCAAGGCGGTCGCCGTGGCGCTTGCCGATGTTGCCATTGCGACCCCCGATGCCGCGACAGCCAAAATCATTGCGCATTCGCTTGGTGACGTAGGATCGGCTTGGGCATGGAAAACGTCCATCATTGCTTCGAGCGGCGAGGAAGCCCCCGTGCGCGCGATTGCCGCCAAGGCGCTCGTCGCGGTTTTCGTAGCGCATGATGGCGATGCGCGAAAAACGGCTTCGAATGCGCTCATGGTGGTGGATGATCCGTCGACGCCGGCGCTCATCGACGCCGCAAAGAAAGGCGCTTCACGCGATCTCGCGGCCGCCCTCGACGCACTTGCCGCGCGATTCGCGAGAAACCCCACGCGCTAATCAATTGCCCCTTCACGCGCGGATGGCGATCGGGTTAGGGTCACGCCATGCGATACCTCGCCGTCTCGATCCTCTTCTTCATCTTGGGCTGTGGAGGCAGCAAACCCGCTGCCGAAACGCAAGACAAAGCCGCTGCGGAAGGCAGCAGCGAAGCGGCCTCCGCGGACAAACCCGCCGAAGACAAACCGAAGGACGAAGCCACTGCGGACGATGGGAAAACCATCCCGGAAGCATGCGCCAATGGCACGAGCGGTGATGGCTGCGTGATGCCCAAAGCGTTCGTCAAGCGTCTGTGCTCCGGCGTGTACCCCGAGCTTGCGCTGATGTTCTTCCAAAAAGGAACGCCTTGGAAACGCGCCTACGTGGCCGTCAAGGAAATCAATCCTTTTAATGGATTCAGCGGTCCGAGCTCGGAAGAAAAGCTCTTCTTCGAGGAAGAGCTGCTCGTGCTGCTTTCACACAAGGCCGACACGGGCGGAATGCAAGTGAGCGGGGCCGGTTCGAGTTACGACGTACTGCGTTGGGACGGATCGTGTGCGACGTTGTCCGGCGAGGAGGTACGATTGGCCGCGCCGCCGAAGCCGAAACACGCGACGATTCCGTGGCGAATTCTGGAGGATGCAACGCAGGAGGCATTGAAGAAGGACGAAGCGCTCGCGAAAGTTGCATCCGAGAGGCGCAAGGAATGCAAGGGGGCAACGATGGGCGCCGTATCGGCGAAATGCGAAAAAGCCGATCGAATGCTGAATGATTTGGTCGTCGAAGCGGTTCGGAATGGGACGTCCGTTCCCAAGCCCGCGAAAGTGCCGCAATGACCGTCCAGCCGGACGGAGAATGGGAGAATTCAAGATGTCGAGTGCAGAGCTCCAAATCGAAAAACTTCTCGAAGGAACTGGCGCCGAAGCCCAAGCGGGGGATACGGTGCAAGTGCATTACACCGGAACGCTGACGAACGGCAAGAAATTCGACAGCTCGCGTGATCGAGGCAAACCATTTCAATTCAAGCTCGGCGCAGGCCAGGTCATCAAAGGCTGGGATCAAGGCGTTGCCGGCATGAAAGTGGGCGAACGCCGAAAACTCACGATTCCAGGACATCTCGCGTATGGCGAACGCGGCTATCCGGGGCTCATTCCGCCGAATGCAACGTTGATTTTCGACGTCGAGCTCGTCGGAATCCTCTGAATCCAGGCCACGATGTCGACCGCTGCAACACGATCAATCGATAGCAAGAACATCGACGAGCCATTCGGGGCGACCGATATGTCTTCCCATGCAGTGGCGCCCAGCGGCTCCAGCAATCGAACGGCAGAACGCGGCCCGAGCAGCACGACACCGGTCGCATCGGCATACACGAGCTCGCCCGGCGACGGCCCATCACTCAATGCAGACGCTCGGGGCGTTGCATACCCCATTACGCGAACGGTGCTCGTCTTCTCGTCGATGCGCGCCAAGGCCCCGGAGCTCACGGCGAGCCACAATCCTGGGCCTTCGGTGCCCCGCGCGACGCTTGGCCTCACGTCGTACACATATCCGTCGGCCTTTGCCATGACTCGATATGCGGCCGCGTCGGCATCAAAAGGCGCCACGACGAGCTCACCACTCACACGCTGATAATAAAAATGACTACACGCGGAATCGACGCCGACGACGAAGCCAGGCTCGCGCGTTATCGTGGCCATCGTCGCGCCACTGCGAGCATCGAAGACGCGCCATGTCTTGTCGTCGCGCTCCCACGCGACCATTCGCTTGTCGTCGCAACGCCGAAGGAGTCTGCCTTTGCGCGTGAGCTCCCGTTTGCCGCTGTCGACACGGTAAAACCTTATTTCGTCATTGACTTGGAATGCAACGACTTCATCATTCTCACGGTGAATGGCTGCGACGGCGGGCGTTGATGCTTCGAGCGCTTCGGGACTCGATTCGCCGCGGAACTGCACGAAAGATTCGACGGCCGACCGGCTGTGAGCCAAAAGGACGAGATCACGCGTGAGGAATTGGCCGCCGGCAAACCGAAATCCTCCCAAAAGGTCGCGTGGACCTAGCGGCAAATTCGACAAATCACGCACGTCGTCTTTCGACTTTGCGACGACTGGACGGCCCTCGCGCGGCGCAGGTTCACACGGATTTCCTTTGGGCAAAGCATCGCCGGGTGCCCGAGCCCCTTTGCGCAAATAATGGAATTGGCCCGTTACGGCATCGTCTCCGATACTCGTGCCACAAATAGCCAGATCCAGACCCCCTTCGTCCCATCGAACGAACGTCGGTGTCCCGGCGGAATCGCCAGCCATCAATGGCGCGTCTGGACGCACTGGATCGAATATCTCGAAGCGTCCGGGCTCGACGAGGGCCAGCATATTTTCGCGCGGCCCAAAGCGCCCAAATTCGACCGGACCCGCTGGTTTGATTTCAAACGTCTTTTGTTCGGATGGACGCCACACGAGCACTTTTTGATCGATGGCAGCCGCAATCCATTCTCCATCCGGTGAAACGTCGAGCGGCAAGCCTTGAAATGGATGGGTATCGACCTTGTCTGCACGACGCAAATCCCATCGCAACAAGCCGCCGTCGCCCAAACAAGCGAGCACGGGAGCCCTTTCGGCAACCTCGAGCGCGCCCGTGCACCGCGTTGGCAGAATCGCTGCCAATGCTACCGCTCCGTCGGGCCGTAATCGAAAGACGCGCACTTCACCGGCCACCGAACGCGTCGCAAACGCGGTGTCGAATGCGAAATGGACTCGTTCGACAAACGGGGTTTCATGGGGGCGAACGAATGTCGTGTGCGGATGCAGCTCCGTAGACGGCGGCTCGGCGGGCGCGCTGCCGTCGGCTGGAGGTTCCTGGTAAAACGGGTCGAAATGAAAATCGACGACGACGATGCCCGTCCCGCCTGCATTGGCCAATAACCACCGGTCGCCCCACGGAAACGAGGGACTCGTGGACGGCGTGAGCGTGAGAAATGTCGCCGGAGGCAGATTCGATGCGGTGCGAAACAATTCGAGAGGCAATGCAGCATCCGAAGCGCCGCGTTCGATGGCTTCGGTAATCCACGCAGTGCGAATGTAGGGGTCTTCCGCGAGCCGCGATCGCGACACGACGTCGGAAACATAGGCTTGCTCGGCAGCAATGGCACGCGCGCGGTCGGCCAAAGCTTCTCGCTTTTCCATCGCTTGGTTTGCAAGGAACGCGGCCACGATGGCAGCCATCGAAAAGAAAACGAAAGCTCCGCGAATGACCTTGCGCCGTCGCGCCAAACGCCTGCTCGCTTCGACAAACTGTTTTTCGAGCGGCGAAATGGACCGGCGTAGCCAATCGGGCCGCCGCATGACGTCATCGTAAAACGAACCCGTCAGCAAAAACTCGGGATGACATCCCGCACGATCCCACGCAATCGCCGCTTCGTGGAGACGCTCGAGGAGCACGAGACGATCGGAATGCGCGAGCCTGGCCTCTTCGATGCGCGACAACGACGCGAGCGATGGATGCGATAGCTCCACGTGATCGTCTCGACGACGCAGGATCGCTTCGCGTTCGAGCATGTCGAAAACGGCAATGCTCTTGCTCGCATCGGACGCGACGACGGCCGCAAGCTCGGCTTCGTTCCACCGAATGGGTTTACGCGCGGTCGTCGCGAGGCGAAGCATCGTTTCCACCGCGACTTCGCGCGCTTCGGGATCGAGCGCCGCAAGCGCGCGATGTGCATGAGCGGACACCGCTCCAGCAACGCCGCCGAGCGACCGCCATCGCTCGACCGTGAGAACCATTTTCGTTCGATCTTGCGGACTCGGCGCGCGCGTTTCCCAGAAGCTCCGCAAGGCCAGCGCGACGAGCGGCATGCGATCGTCTGCGCCACGAAGCTCGCGCTGCACTTCATTGGCAATCGTTTCACCACCAACGAGTTGCACGCCCGCCAGCCGCATGGGCCCGGTGACGATTTCATGCACGGCTGCGGCGGGCGGCGAACCCACGAACCGAAGCGCTGGACGAAGGGAAGCAAATGGTGAGTCTGTCTCGACGAACCGGGTGACATGCGCTTCACCAAGCACACCAAGAACACGCAGCCCCGGACGAACCGATCCGTCGGCCATTGCCGTGAGGATCGCCGTGAGACGCGCGGCAGCGCTATGCGGCGCAGAAAGCGCCTCTTCGAGCGGATCCACGAGTAGCGTCACGCCAACACGCGACGAACGCGCGTGCTCTTCGAGCGCTTCGGGCGTTATGCCCGCGAGCCCCAAGTGAACCTGACCCAACGCTTCGTCGAGCGCGCGATCAGGGTCGTCTCCAGGACGCACATGAACTTCGATCCAATCGTCTTTTCCATCGACGAACTCACGCGCGAGGTAAGGGACGAGCGCTGCTCGAGCGAGCGACGATTTCCCAACGCCTCGCGGGCCATGCAGCACGACCACCGGCTCGAATGCGAGCTCGCGACCAAGACGCGCAACATCGTCCCCGCGACCAAAGAGCAGCCCTTCGGCTTGTTTTGGAAGCGGCGCGAGCCCGATGTAGGGCGGATCGATGACGCCGTACGGCCGCTCTGCAACTTCATCGAAAAGCGCAGCAAGGCGCCCGGGCTGAACGCCACGCGCGATCGGATCGACCGCGAGGAGTCGGTTGAGCAGCGCCACCAAGCCAGGCGGCAGACCAGCGGGGTCCGCGGCGAGGTCGCGCAGTTTGCCTCGAAGCGTGGCGTCACGAATATCGGACCACCACGTGCTCATGACCGCCGGATCCGAAGCGTCAGGGGGTTCTTCCGAAACATCCTCGTAATGTGTGCGGCCCGTGGCGAGTTTCACGACGGTCGCGGCGAGCGCGTACGCATCTGCCGTTGGTGCCGGCTTGGCAAGCTCGAGGATTTCGGGAGCCATGTATCCCGGTGTGCCGACGATGGCGTAAGCAAGCCCTTGCGAGCTCGCAGTTTGTCGCGAAATACTATTTTGCTCTGCAACGAACATGGCCGTGTCGACGAACGCATCGGGCGCCCGCGGCGGCGGTTCCTGGCTAGCGACGAACATGGCCGTATCGAGCGCTGCGTCGGATGCAGACCGAGCCGCAGACCGCTGCATCGTGGGCGCTTGGGAACCCGCGCGACGCGAGATGCCGAAATCGAGGACTTTTATCGTCCCTTCGTGCGTCAGAAAAATGTTGGCGGGTTTGAGATCGAGGTGAATGACGTCACGCGCATGAATCACATCGAGCGCTGCAGCGACGGCTCGGGCCCACGCGACGACGCGCCTCCACGGAACTCGTTTTCGTTCGGAAAGAACATCCGCGAGCGTACGGCCCTCGAGGAGTTCCATTGCGACAAACGGTATGGGTTCCGGCTTGGCGAAAACCCCTGCGGCATAGATCGTGACGAGCGACGGGTGCCGAAACGACGCGAGCAGCTTGGCTTCTTCGGCCCAATGAGCCGCGTCGTGGGCGATTTTATGCAGCAACTTCAGCGCAACGACGCGAAGCGGCGCACCGTCGGGCAAAAGCTCCTCGGCACGCCAAACATCACCAAAACCGCCACGACCAAGCCGCTCGATGAGCAAGAAGCGCTCGTCGAGACGGTCGCCCGGAGCGTACTCCCTCGGCGCCGAATCGCTCACGCGCCGAGGCTATCACGCACGAGCGCTACGAGGACGCGGCGACGGTGCGAGCAAACGTCTCGGCGTGCGCCATCGCGAGCTCGGGTTCCTCCTGCAGGTCGTCAGGCGTTGCGAGCTCCTTGCCGTCTCGTTCGACTTTCCAGCGGAAGCCGCGTCTTTTGCCGGGCTCTTCGGGCTGCCAAACGATCCGCAGCGTGCAGCCGTTTACTTCGGCGGAATAGGTTCCGTCATGATCGCGCTGCCACATCGACACATTCGCGTGCTCGTGCATGCGTAGCCTCCAGCTTGCTCAGGGCGTTTGCGCCCGTTCCATGGCGAGGCGCAAGAGCGGTGGCAAGCGCCGGACATCACTTGGCACTTTGATTGCCGGACCGCCGACGACGGAGCTCATCACCCAGTTTCCGTGACGCGGCAGATGATCCATCCAATAAAGATCGAACTTGTCCTCGTGCGCGACGCGTCGCACAAACGGCTCGAGCGGCAAAAGCAAGCCTTCGCGCCACCGGGCTAGATACGCGACGTTGGCCAGACGAACGGGACTGTTGAGCCCGAGCTTGCGACGCGTGCCGGTGTTGAAAGGACCGGTGTGATCAATGAATTCGACGGTCTGCAGCTCGCCATACAGGTCGGGCTCGGTCCGTTCGACGGTCACGAGCGTCCAGGCACAAAGCGGCCGCAAAGCTCGAAGGAGCGTGCGCGTCATCTGCTCGAATTCGGGCAAGTCCGCTGCAGCTCGCGCTTCGTTGTAATGCCCGTGGGCGAAGCCGTTTCGCTCGACCTGCATGAGGTTGGAAAGCGTGTCGAAGGTTTGGTTTTGCGAAAGACGCACACCCAAAACTTCTTTGACGAGCGCACCAATCGGGTCGTTGTGCCCGTCGAAACCCTTGGCTGCACAGCGCGCGATTTCCCTCCACGTACCGAGGGCAAACCCATCACGCGTGAAGTTGCGCCGATAAATCTCGACCATCGAGTCGAATGCGGGCGCTGATTCCGCGCCGTCGGCGGGCCGGCGCGCGAAGTATGCGGAAAGAAGAACGCTCGCGATGAAACGCCAGGTGCCTTCGAGCACGTCGAAGAGCATCTTCACGCGCTCGATGGCGCTCGATGCAGCAATCGCCGCATGCACACGTCCAGCGATGGGATAAGGCAGCCCGCCGCTCAACGCAGAGAGCACGCCATGCGGATCGGCGCACTCGCGCGCCAATTCCTGACCTCGCGTTTGCGGATCGGTTCCGTGCAGGATCTCCCACGAAAGCGTACGAGGAAGCTCGACCTTTCCGTCGAGCACAGGAGGTCGCGCGTGCCAATCGCACTGCACCGCGCTTCCCAAGCTCACCGGATCGAGCTTTTTGGCAACACATGCCGCAACGACACCCGGAGCAACGGGACCAACCAGCGCACCTTGCCCGGCGTGCGTCGCGACGACCGCTGAAAGCTCTTTTTCGAGGCCCCCGACGATATGAGGACCAACGTTTGCCAGCGCATTCTGTTCCTCGATGCCAAAGAGCAGCGTCACGCGTCGCGCATCGGTCGATGCTCCGAGCATTTCCGGAATGCTCGCGAGTCGCGCACCTTGCACCGCGGACCGCAATGCTGCGATGGTTTGTCCTGGCGACACTTCGGTAAACGCATTGATCGCACTCAGCGAAAGCTCGATCTCGCGTCCCGCATCGTTCGTGTCACCAGACAATGTCCAGTAGCCACACGTGAAATTGCGCCCGGTGGCGGCAGCCCTCGCGGCATTGATCGCCGCGCGCCCCTTCTCCGCAGCTTCAGATGGTTCGCCCGGAACGAGGAGCACGGCAATTTCGTCGACGAGTCCAGCAGCGAGGCTGGGAAAGGCACGATGCGCAGCAACGGCAGCAAGGGCGGCGGGCGCGTAGTCGGTACTGGACGCACGAGCAGCAGAATGCTCTGCACGCACGAGAACGAGCGCACCGCTGCGCTTGCGTTGAAGAAACGAAGCAACTTCCTGTTCGAGACCAGCGCGTGCAAGCAGGCCCGTCGATGAATCGACGGTTCCTGCGGGCACGGTGGGCGTCACGTAACGCCTGTCGACCATCGTGGCACGCATGCCGCCCACTTGGACGAACGCGCCATGCACGAGCGGAGCTTCTTCCGCGCGGTTGAGTGCTCGCGCTCCAACTTGCACGGGCACGCTGCATTCGGTGCGCCGCAAGAGCCACCAGCGAATGCCATCGTGACGCAAGGTCGCGGCAAGCCTCGAAGCAACGTCGGGATAAACGAGCTCGTTGCGCTCGTCACCCACGCGATCGACGCGTCCCAATCGAAGAACACCTACGGGCTCGAGACGAAGCTCGAACAAGTTTCCGTCGCGCGTTTCGACGCGAAGTCGATCGGGCGCGTTCACCTCGCCACGCCAAAGCGAAAACGCAGGCGAAGCGCTGAGCCACATCGTTGCTCCACCCATCGTGTGCGTGCGGAGCTCTGCGGCAGGCGGTTGAGGCTGAGGGCTCGCATCGCCGAGATCGCGAGCCGTAGGAAGGTTTTCAGAATTGCCAAGATCAGCAGGCGTATTCTGAGCTGGCGATGGCCTTACCGGGGGAACGTTCACGGGCGTAATGTCCGGACGCAGGATAGGTGCAATTTGGGATCTTTCGAGGTCGGGTGTTGCTTCGAGTAGCTCGGTGAGAAATGCGTCTGCCGACTGATAACGTTGCGCGCGATCACGCGTCATTGCGCGTGCGACCACACGCGCCAGCGCCGGTGGCAGATCAGGCACGAGGCTCGTGATGGGCGGCGGATCTCGATGACATATCGCAATCACGAGTCGCGCAAAGCTCGTCTCCGAAAACGGAGGAGCTCCAGCGAGTGATTCGTACAAGATCGTTCCGAGCGACCAGAGATCAGTGCGGTGATCGATGTCGTCGAGCGCCTCGATCTGCTCGGGCGACATGTAAAACGGCGTCCCCACGGGCGTACCGGCACGCGTCAGAGAGTCTTGAGGCGACGAGCTTAAAATCGATGACTTGTCTGCATCCGCATTCAGGAGTTTGGACAGACCAAAATCAACGATTTTTGCGTGGATTTTACCGTCTTCACCATCGATGAGAAAAATGTTGTGCGGCTTGAGATCGCGGTGGACGACGCCTGCTGCATGCGCTCGCTTCAGACCTCGCAGCGCTTGAGCGGCGATGGATGACGCGGCCTGCACGCTCATTCTGCCGAGGCGCCTTATGCGTGATGCGAGGTCCTCGCCTTGCAGGAACTCCATGACGAGAAAGGGCTCGCCTGTTTCGGTTTCTCCGGTGTCGAAGATCTGAACGATGTGGGCGCTTTCAATCGCCGACACCAAACGCGCCTCACGGTGAAACCGAGCTCGTACCGACGGATCGGCACCGGCTGGTGCACGCAAGAACTTGAGAGCGACCCGTTTGCCGATGGCAACGTTTTGCGCCTCGTACACGCTGCCCATTCCGCCGCGCCCGATGAGGCGCACGACGCGATACTTTCCGGCAGCAAGCGCGCCAATCCGAGGATCCGACCCGAAACTTTCCGCGCCCGTCACAAGTGGAACCATTCCTGGGCAGCGTCATGCCGCCGTCCTGCATAGGGCCACCATCGCCATGCGAGGTCAACGATCAAACGGTGGGCTGCATGGCTCGTCACGAATTCGCGGGTCGTGTAAAGAACCATGAAGCTTTCCTGACCCGCTCCGTCGAACCGCTGCCTTTCGCCCTGAGGGTCGATTTCCATCGATTCAGCGGCTTGATCCTCGGCGAACACGGAAGCGAGACGAGCCGTTCAGCGTTGGCTGCAATGTCGAACCCAACAGCCACGCGGTCTTGCCGTGATGGGGTACGGGTCCGCTATTCTCATTCGACAGGAGCGTCGCGACCACGAAGCGCGTCGCAAACGCGTTCAGGAGTTTTATGGGAGAGCCGAACAAGGAAGCCGTCTTCTCGATCCCCTTGCCAGGAGGCCGCGTTGCTCGTGTCCCCATCAAAGTTCTCGAGCAACACGTCGATCCCGAGGCCCGCGTCGCACACGGCGGCGACGCAGATGACGACGTTACCGCGCACTCGATGTCGGTCGATCCAACGACGGGTGCAAGCGTGTGGCACACGGAGTGGGAGCTTGGCCAATGCGATTATACGGACGAAAACGGTTTCCCTCAGTCAGCGTACGCCTGGCACCGCCATCCGCTCGCAACCGAATACACCGAGATTTTTCAGCAGTGAGCACTGCGTCGCGACCTCGGAGCCGTACGAGACAAACGGCGCATTCGTACGCCATGAAAGCCGTGGTCGCGGCGCTCGCCGTGCTTCCACCGCTTTCGGCATCGAGCTGTCTCGAAGCCGGTTACCCGCTCGCTCCAAGCGGCACCGTCGATGTTCGACTCGACGTGAATCACGCGCTCTTCGCAGCCGATTCGCTCGATGACAAGGGTCAGCCGATCCTTCCACGCCAGGTACCGTTCGAGTCGGGCGTGACGCTTTCCCTCACCGAAGCCAATGCACCAGCGTTCGGTGGGTACGTCACCGTGCGAATCGAACCGCGACAAGCCCTCACACTGCGCAGCGACGAGCAAGAAGGTGATTCTCCGACGTGTGTCGAGAGAGATGGGAGCTTTCGCTGCACGGCGTCACGCGACGGTCTCGCTCGATTCATTTTGTCGTCGCAAAGCGATTGGTCGGGCACGGCGTCGCTCGTCATCACGTGGGCCGACCGCACCGAAGAAACGCCCATCGAGGTGCTTCCCGCCGGGCTGCCGAGCAGCGCGACGAACTTCACGATGATCGTTACGGGGCTGAACGAAAGCTTCAACGGCAAGCGTCTCTTGCCGACATACCTCGCATTGGGATGCACGAAAGGTCCGGTTTCGGAAGATTTGGGGTCAAAGTGGCGCCCTGGAGGCATTCGAACGCGCGAAGCCCACATCCGTGCAACCGCTCCGCTCAACGCACCAGGCGTCGTGGAAAACGCCCCCGTCATCATCGAAGCGCTCAGCAGCGAGGCGCTGCTTTCTACGACGAGCGATTGCGCCGACCGCAACACACGGCTCCGAGTTCTTTTGGGACAAACGGGCGAAAGCGAGAAGTTTTTCCTGTGCTTCAGCGATATCGGAGGACCTGCGAGTTTCGCCGTGACGTCGGGTGAGAAGCTCATCGAGCCCGAATTCACGACGATTCAGGTCGACGCCGAGCCACGTCTTTTGCGTGTGCGACCCCTGCAGAGCGTCGTCGAATTGGGCATCCCCGTGGATTTGTTCGAAATCAGTGCATTCGACGTCAATCTCGTGGGGCTCGAGATGCCTGTCGATCTGAAGGTCGAGTGCGACGCGAGCGAGTGCGACCAGATCGTGGCGCTGCACAACACGACGATAACGCTTACCGGCGAACCCAATCCCGTCACTGCAATCACTGCAACGCCCAAGTCTGCGGGAACCGTGACGCTCAGCGTGGCGCCGCGGCTTCTCACGACGCCCGAATGCACATCAGATCCTGTCACCGTCGTCGAATTTCCCTGACCGCAATCGCTGCCCTCTTCGGGTCCACGACTTTCTCACAGAGCTATGACGCCGATGCCGCCAAACCTGCACGAAACAACGCTCTCCGTGACCAGCACTCAGCATGCGCGCCCGCGCGCGCCACATGCGGGACGCACGTTCATCGCGCGATTCGCAGCGCTTCTTGGCGTCGCGACACTGCTCACCGCAACGCCTCCTGCCTCTGCACAGGACGAGGACGACTTCGGTGGCTCGGGGGTCGACGGCAGCGACGGCTTCGATGAGCCACCGCCCACCGTGACCATGACAAACCCATCGGCCAGCGGCACGCCCACGCCGGCCGACTTCAGCGGAACGCTGCAAATCGTGCGCGGTCCACCCGCCGCTGGCAGTGGAAAACCTGGCGGCGGCCCCGAAATTTTCCCCGAAGCGAGCCGCGTGTTCATGTCCGTTCGCGACACCGATCCGGTTCCCATCGAAACGGCACGACGCGGCGGCCACTGGATGTGTTCGTCGGGGCAATGCATGACGTCATCGGGCGATCCCGGCGAAAGCCGCATCGGCAACATGATGCTGCGCTCGATCAAGCTGCAAACGCCTACGTTGCCTTTGCCCCTGACCATCTGGGGTCGTCTCAACGACCAAGGACAGCGCGTCCTCGACTTCGACCCCGTGCTGCTCAGCCGCCGCGATTACGGGCACGTTTGTGCTTACAAACCCATCGACCCCGACGACTTGAAAGGCAATCGCCCCGTCGAAAAAGCTCCGGTTTGTCGCGACACGCCCCCCAGACCACCTCAACCGGATTCGGCCGAAATCATCCTCGGCATGCAGTGGCCCAAGCAATCCGACATGGCCGATTTCCGGTATCTCGCCATCGTCGATAGTTGCGGAAACGCGCGCGTTCAGCCGTTTCAACGCACGTTCACCGTACCCGTCGTCGAAGTTGCCTCGGGCGGCTGCGGCAACGCCGACGGCAAGGTGCTCCGGGTTTTTCCGAGCGGCGGCTGGCTTCGCGTAACCGCGTTCAACCTCGACGCCCCCGCCGCTGGAACGGTCGTGAGCGCGACGTACCGCGTGTCGATTCCAGCGCTCGAAAACCTCGTCGAATCAAACCCTGCGCGTCTGCTGTTCCCCGATCCGCAATATGAAGACTTGCAAGTGGATTGCGGTCCGTCATCGCCCAAAGGACCGTCGGGCCCAGCAGGTTTGCCCTCGCCGATGATGGCCCCACCGGGAGCGCGTCCACCAGGCGCTGCGCCGCCTGGAGCTGCTCCTCCTGGGGCCAAGCCACCGCCTGCCGCTGCGCCCGATGCAAAACCGCCGGCTGGCGCGCAAGGACGCACGCCACCACAACCTGGCCTGCCCACGCCGGCAAAGCCGCCGGCTGCAACGGACAAGAGGAGTTTGTCGGGGGCAGTGGGCGTCAAGGTTGGAACCGGGGACAAACCCGCTCCTTCGCCGATCGCGCCAAAGCCTTCACCCATGGCACCCCCGAAAGGACGCCCGCCCATGGGCAAGGCAGCACCGTCTGGCCCCGGGCCTCAGCCGCTCGCACACGGTTCGCTCGTCATCGCTCCAGAACCGCTCAGGCAAGGCGTTTGTCGCATCCGGCTGAAAGGCCAAGCCAAAAACCGCCTCGTCGCACCGCTTGCACTCTACGTGTCGCTCACGCGCACCGATCGCACGTCGAACGGCGCTCCCATCGAGCTGCTTCACGAGCACACGTGGATCGTCACGCCCCGCTCCGCAGAATTCCAACTTCCCCCACTGTCCGAAAATTTCGATGGTGACTCGCGCCTTCGCCTCGCGGTCTACAGCGACCCACGCAGCGAAGACGGCAAGGTCGTGCTGTTCTCCGATGCTCCGCGCGTTGCTGCGTCGCTCCGTGCAGGCGACGCGAGCGCACCCGAATCGGCTCGACGACTCATTGGCTCTGCAACGATTCATTCGGTACCCCTTTGTGGTGAAACGAATTTCGAGACGCTGGAAACCGCCGGGAGCTGCCTCCGGGCGTACCTCACGATCCCAGCGATGCTCGCAACGCTGCAGATCACGCGCGCCCCGTGGCTCGAACGGCCACTCGTCACACGCACGGTCCTCAGCGCCGTCGGCGTTGCGATCGCGTTCGATGCGTACAACCCCGTTCGTCGCCGAGCATTTCCCATTGCAGGTCAGCTTGGTGGATCCATCCAGCAGCTCGGCGATGGGCGCGTCGGAATGCTCGGGTACTTGGGCGTCGCTCCGACGATTCCCGTGCTTGGCGAAGGTGGCAACACGACGTCGTTCGGCTTCCTCGCCGGCGCCGGTTTGTCGTACATCTCGAACGAAACCGGCGCCGATGAAGGCTTCAAACCTGCCGCGTTCCTCTCGATCGTCGTCCAGGTCGGACAAGCAACTCCCGGCATCTCCGGCTCGGGTTCCGCGAGCGGTTCGTTTGGCTTCGGGGGTCAGTGACGCGATGCGAGGCAACGCCAGTCATCGCACCTGCACGTGAAAGAAGGAGACCTCGTCGCAGGACGCTACAAGCTCCTCCGCCCCATCGGCGGCGGCGCGATGGGCGCCGTATGGGCAGCACGCCACGAGCTGCTCGGCCGTTACTTCGCACTGAAGTTTGCCCGCGCTCCCGTAAAGACCGACCCACCCGCACGCGCGCGTTTTCAGCGTGAAGCACAACTCGTCGGCAAACTACGCCATCCCAACATCGTCGATGTCACCGACTTCGGCGAAGTCTCACCCGACGGAGACTTCTTCCTCGCCATGGAGCTGCTCGAAGGCGAAACGCTTGCCGAGCGCATCGAACATCGTGGCCCCATCGAATCGTACGAAGCCGTAGCAATTGCCGCCGATGTCGCCCGAGGCCTCTCCGCGGTGCACGCCGTGGGCATCGTGCATCGCGACGTCAAACCCGAGAACATCTTTCTCGCTCGCAGCCCAACGGGCAGCACCATCCCCAAGCTGCTCGATTTCGGCATCAGCAAAGAACAGCACGACTCGTTGGCGACGCATCAGGGCGCCCTGACGGGAACGCCTGCGTACATGAGCCCCGAGCAAGCGAACGGAGATACGAACCTCGATCCACGCACGGACATCTGGTCGCTAGGCGTCGTGCTCTACGAGATGCTCACGGGTAAACACCCGTTTGTCGAACAGAACTATCCTTCGCTCATGGTGGCCATCGCCGAACGCCCGCACGAGCCGCTCGAACGGGCAGTGCCCGATGCCATTCGCCGCATCGTCGACACATGTCTCGCAAAACGGCCCAGCGACAGATATTCGAGCAGCGACGCGCTCCTCGATGCGCTCGTGTCCGTTGGCAACGCCGGTGCAAAGCACTCTCCTGGCGATCGTGGTTCATCGCGCCGGAACGCACGTTGGCTCATCGCCGGCTCGGTGCTCGCGTCGTTCATCGTCGTCGTCGTCGCGATGTGGATCAGAAGGGCCAGTGACGTGCCATCTGGGACGCGTCCGCCCTCGTCTGCGAGCGCGGCTGCAGAAAGCGCTGTCCACGTTCCAGCATCATCGTCGACGCATCCCGTCGCAGATGTCGTCCCAGCATCGAGCATGACGCAGGCGTCGCCGTCATCGATGGCTCCAGCACCGTCGACGACGCCGCAAAAGGCGCCACGTGCACCGGTAAAGCGTCCATCGACGTCCGTGACGACGCCGGGTTTCTGAGAGCCCCTCCTGATGTCGCGTACGCGCGCATTACGCACTCCCCGCGACGAGCGCGATGTGCGAGTGTGATAGATTTGCCGCGAGGAGTTTTCGTTGCACTGGTTTCGCTGGCAGGCCGCGCTCGCAGCTATCGCAATCATCGTCGCGGCACCCACGACGGCACGGTCGAGCGACGCTCCTTCGACCGCTGAAATCAACGCAGCGCGTGACCAATTTGCCGAAGGGCGGAAGCTCGAAGAAGCTGGTCGATTTGGCGACGCGCTGGTGCTCTTCCAAGACGTCGCGCGCGTGAAGATGACGCCGCAAGTGCGCTTTCACATCGCGCTCTGCTTGATGCACACGGGCAAGCATGCCGAAGCTCTCGCGAACTTTCGCGTCGCCAAGCAAGAAGCCGGCACATCGGCACCCAACGTCGTCGCCGAATCCAAGGCACACATCGCAACGCTGGAGAAGCAAGTTGCCAGGTTGACTGTGGTCATGCCGGCAAACGATTCGTCCTTCACGATCACGCTCGATGAACGTCCCATCGCTGCCAACGTTACCGTCGATGCGAATCCGGGACGTTACGAGGTCGTGCTTCGCCATGATGGACAAGCTGTCGACAAGCGGCTTGTGACGCTGCAGGTCGGAGAAAGCGTACGTGTTGAGTTTTCGCAGTTACCCGTGCAGCCAAACGGTTGGCGCACGGCAAGCATCGTGGCGTTCAGCGTTGCGGGTGCTGGTGTCATTGGAGCTTCGGTTTTCACGTTTTTGCGTGCCGAACGGCTTGCGACGCTCGAAGCTGCATGTCCGTCGTTTACGGGATGCAGCCGCAGTCTCGAGCCGGTCGTTCGCGACGGCAAAACGTTCTCCGCGACCGTCAACGTATTTGCCGGCGTCGCAGGCGCAGCGGCGGCCACGGGGGTCGTTCTGTACGTGATGTCCCGAAGCTCGTCGTCGGACCGCACGTCGTCGTTCGTCGACGTAGGGGTTATTCCCGCAGTTGGCCTGGGCGGGGGATTTGTCGCGCTGCATGGGAGGTTTTGACGGTGCTCGAGGTGAGCATGCGCCATGCAGCCCTGGGGCTAGCGCTTTGCCTTGCGTGGGCATCGTGCACGTTTCCAAGCGTCGAGTACGAGCCTACGTGTGCGGTTCCGACCTCGTGTCAGAACGACATCACGAGTTGCTCGAAGCAGGCGAACGCCGAGCAAATGATGTGTTTGTCCAAGTGCACGGCGGACTGCGGTGCTTGCGATACGACCTTGGACAAGGCGATGTCGGTATGCGTTGCGGAGTGCGAGAACTGCAGCGCAATCGATGGGTGCATGAATGCAACGGAGAGCTGCAAGGCGCTCTTGGGAGTGCCTTGAGCGGCGGGTAGGAGCTACTTCTTCTCTTCGTCTTCGGGCGGGGTGGTCATCATGCCGAGGACCTTGGCGCCGGCTTGTTTGGCCCCGTCGAATGCAGCGACGAGGCGGCCGTAGTTGGCCTTGTCATCGGAGATGAAGAAGACGACCTTATCGGTGTCTTTCTTGTACCGATCGAGCCTCGCCTTGAGTTTGTCGATGTATTCCTCTTGGGAAACTTCGTCGAAGTTGATGCGCAGTTTGTTGTCTGCACTGATGCGAACGACGAGTTGGTCCGGAGGAACCTCGGTGACGGTATCGACCTTCTCGGTTTCGGGCACGCGTACGTCGAGGTTTTTCTCGAGCAGCGGTGTAACGACCATGAAGATGATCAACATCACGAGCACGATGTCGATGAGGGGCGTGACGTTGATGTCGGAGTTGAGTTGAGAAGCTGGCTTGATGGACAGCTTCCGCATCTTCTTGCTCATCTGATTCGACTCCGCTGCGCTACTTCAACTGTTCGACGCCGAGAGCGACGCTTTTCGCGCCGGCCTTGTGGGTCATGTCCATGAGGTTACGGACGGCACCGACTTCGAGCGCTTCGTCGCCTTTGAGCAGGAGCTTGCGGCCGGGTTTGGCTTCGAGCTCCTTGGTGAGAGCCGGGACGAAGTCGGTTTCGCTGTATTCGGTGCTCTCGATGTAGATCTTCTTCTCTGTCGTGATCGACAAGATGAGCGGATCGTCTTCGGCACCTTTTTCTTCGATTGATCTCGACGGAGGCAGCTTCACGTCCTTGCCACGCTGGAGCATGGGCGTGATGACCATGAAGATGATCAAGAGAACGAGCACGACGTCGACGAGGGGCGTGACGTTGATGTCGCTCTTGAAGCCGCCTTTGTTGCCGCCAACTGCCATTCCCATGGGGACACTTGCTCCGAGTTGGGATGAGCCTTCGGTTTGGCCTGACGAAACATCGACGTTTCGGGGCCGATTGAATCACTACGCAGCGGCCTCTTTTTCGTCGCTTTCTTCGCCGCGGCTGTCGCCGGTTGCGAGGTGACGAGCGACGACGTCGAGAAATTCGTTGGACGATTCGGACATGTCGACCGAGCGATCGTCCGTCCAACCGGACAGGTAGTTGAAGGCCCAGACGGCGGTGATGGCGACGATGAGGCCGACGGCTGTCGTGACGAGAGCTTCGGCGATACCTGCGGACACCGTGCCGAGACCACCGGAGCCGCTGGATGCCATCTTTTGGAAGGCGGTGACGATACCCATGACGGTACCGACGAGGCCGACGAAGGGCGCCGTGGATGCGACGGTGGCGAGGATGCCGTAGCCGCGCTTGAGGGCAACGAGCTCGCGCTGTTGCTGTCGTTCGAGGGCGCGAGCGACGGATTCGAAGCAGAGATCTTTGTCAGCGCTTCGGGTGCCTTTGTATGCAGACAGGCCCGCGCGAATCACGCGGCCGAGATAGCCGATGTCCTTGCCGAACTTGGTGTCTGCAGCGACGTCGAGATCGTCTTTGGTGAGGATGGTGGCGAGCTTGGCAGCGAACTGTTGGGACTGCCCCTTCGACATCAGCGACACGACGAGCCGTTCGCCGAAGACGAGGATCGACGCGAGGCTCATCAGGAGCAACGTGATGACGACCAAGCGGGCGAAAAAGCCCATTTCGTGCCAGAGTCCAGCAAGTGAGAAATCCATGTTCCGGGTCGCGCCTCCCTCGCGCGTTCTCGAAATGACGTTGGGTCGGAGTCGATGTTCCTAGTGCCCGCAAGACGGGCGGGATACATTTAGCCTTTGAAGGTGAACTTGAACGTGAAGTAAACTCGTTGGGGTTTGCCCTCGAAGATCACGGGCGAATACTTTCGCGATGTCAAGATGCGAAGGATGTGTTCATCCGAGTGGGGCAAGCCTTTGATGACGCTGCACCCTTCGACGGAACCGGATTCGGTGATGGTGCAGCGAGCGATGAAGACGCCCGAAACGTGGGCGGCGATCGCTGCGGGGGGCAAGGACAATGCTGGGCCACCCACCTGCGAGGGCTGCGTCATGCCAGCGCCGAAAGGAATGGTGATGTTTTGAGGTGGCGGTGGTGGAGGCGTTGGGCTTCCGACAACACCACCGGGCACGCCGCCGGGAACACCACCGGGAACACCACCGGGAACACCACCGGGCTCACCCTCGCCGCTCTCGGGCGTTTCGGGAGCTTCCGGTTCGGGTTCCTTCTCCGGGGGTTTGTCCTCGGGCTTGGGCTCCTCTTTTGTCTCGACGATCGTGTCCGGCTTCTTGACCGGTCTGGGTTTTTCCACCTTCGGCTTCTTCGCACCTCCTGCTGGAGGAGGTGGCGGTGGCGGAGGTGGCGGTGGAGGTGGTGCGACGAACGTAACTTCGGGTGCGTCGACCTTCACTTCCTTTGGTCTCGTGCTCACCCAGAGGACGAGCAGGATCGCAGCGGCGTGAACAGCCACGGACAGGACGGCGCCTGTGCCGAGGCGACCTTTGGGTATGTTGTCGCGACCTAGAACCGAATCGAACATGATCCTCTAGCCCTGATAGACGAAAACTGGCTGAAGTGCGAGACCCGAAAGTGGTATCGACGCGCCAAATGCAACGTGGGAGTTGGAGAATGACCCCCTAGGGCGGTGGCGGCGGGGTTGTTCTCGGTCTTTCGAGGGTGCGTCGGGGCAGGTTCGAGGAAGAACAAAAAAAGTACACCGAGGCGTAACAGAACTATTGTTCACCGCCGCGACCCGTGCGTATAGTCGGCCGCCATTATCACTACTTGGCCCACGTTTCTGGAGGGATGGAGGGCTCGTGATTCTCAGAGACAGACTAGGCCTGTTGGCCGCGGTGGTACCATCCGTCGTTCTGATCGCATCCAGCTCGGCTTATGCCGCAGATGCTGTGATCACCGGCCAGGTGCGCAACGCGGCAACACAAGCACCAATTCCGGACGTCGTCATCACGGTGACGTCCCCTGCGCTCCAAGGTGAGCAGATCGTCGTGACCGACGCTGGAGGTAACTTCCGCGTCCCACAGATCCCACCTGGCGAAGGATATGCAGTCAGCGCAGACGGGGGGCAGGAGTTCAAGCCCTCTTCTCGCGGTGGCATCAAGTTGACGAGCGGTTCTACCGTTAGAGTCAACATCTTGCTGTTGCCCTTGACGGGTGTCATCAGCGAAGTCGTCGAAGCTCGAGCCCCCGTCGTCGACGTTGGTTCGTCACGTATCGCGACGACGATCGATCAAGAGCTCACACGAAGGCTCGCGGTGAACGCTCCGTCCGGCAAAGGCGGCGCGTCGCGTTCTTTCGAGAGTCTTGCGCAGATCGCCCCTGGCGCAAACGCGGACCAGTACGGCACGTCCGTCAACGGCACGACTTCACCTGAAAACGCCTTCATCATCGACGGCGTTTCCGCGAACGATCCTGCGTTCGGCGTCAACGCCGTGCCGCTCTCGGCAGAGTTCGTCAAGGAAGTCAACATCATTACGGCAGGCTACCTGCCCGAGTACGGTCGCTCGATCGGCGGCGTCATGGACGTCGTCACGAAGAGCGGTTCGAACGAATTCCACGGATCGGTGTTCGGCTCGATCACGCCGGGTGCCTTCGAAGGACAACGCACGCAGATCGCGCGTGAGGGCGGGGTTATCCAGACAAACCCGTCGCTCGGCGCGATTCGCGACTTCGGTTTCGAGATCGGTGGTCCGATCCTGAAGGACAAACTCTGGTTCTTCGCCGGCTTCCAAGTCGCGCTGCAGCGCTACAACTTGGACCGCACGCTGAACAGCTTGAACGCCACGATCGAAGACCGGTTCATGCCGGACCCGGACTTCGCCGGCAAGTGGGTCCCGGGAACCGACGACATACTCGATACCGCCGTTCCGGTGATCGATCCGGAAACCGGTTTCCAGCGCACCACGGCCCTTCCAGGGACGTCGCAGCGCTACTATGCCGATCAGCAGGTGACGCAATACATCGGCAAGCTGACGTGGAACATCAACCAAGATCACAACGTGACCTTGACGGTGTTCGGTGCGCCTTCGACGTCCGGCGGCAACGGCACGTACGGCATCGATTCGCAGGACGGAGGCATCGCAGTCGGTAACCTCGTCGGTCCCTACAGCGCACTCGGCGGAACGCTCAATGCGTTCAATAACAGCGTCGTGTTGAAGAGCTCGTCAGCGTTCATGAACAAGAAGTTCTTGATCGATGCAACGCTCGGCTGGGTCTACAACACGCTCGAAACGGGTGCTGCAGACGGCACGAACGTCGACGACATCGGCAACCCGGCGACGCTCGCAGGTCAGCCCGGTATGTCATGGCGCCGCAACAGCACGGTCCGCGACCCAGCCACGGGCATCTTGCGTGGTCGCCAGTCAATCACCCAGTTCGAAAACCTGCCAGACGCTGCGCGCGCGCAATGCGATCCAACCGGCGACGGTCGTTTCGTCAATGCGATTTGTCCGGTGACTTCGTACCGCACGGGCGGTGCCGGGTTCATGAACATCGGCACGAACAACCGCTACCAAGGTCGCGTGATCGCCACGGGAATTCTCAAGGCGCTTGGCGAGCACACGATCAAGGCTGGTGTGGACTTCGAGGTTCTCACCTATACGAACCGCAAGGGTTATGGCGGCGGCGTGCTGTATCGCGAGAGCGTTGCTGGCACGACGATCGCGGACTTCCGTCACTACGGCTTCCTCGAGGGACCGGATCAAGTCGTCGACATCAACGTCTTCGAATCGACGTCGACATCGACGACGGTCGGTGGGTTTGTCCAGGATAGCTGGAACATCCTCGACCGCGTCACGGTGAACCTCGGCGTGCGGTACGACGCGCAGGTCGTCACGGGCAACGACGGCAACGTCGGTTTGTCCTTGCCGAACCAGTGGTCGCCGCGCATCGGCGCGATCTGGGATCCGACTCGTGAAGGTCGTGCCAAGATCACCGCCAACTTCGCGCGGTTCTACCAGGCCGTCACGCTCAACCTGGTCGATCGTTCGTTCCCCGGCGAGCTCAACACCATCGCGGTGCGCCCGACGGCTACGTGCGATCCGCTCAACCCCGGCCCCGAGTGTCGCGACATCAGCAACTACCTCGGGCTGGGCGGTCCGTACGATGCGAACCAGAAGCACGTGCTCATCGGTGGTGACCGCGTCCCCGTCGATCCGGACATCAAGCCGCAGTCGTCGGATCAGTTCGTCATCGGTGGCGAGTACGAAATCATCACCGACTCGCGCGTCGGCGCTGCGTACACCAAGCAGTGGTTGAACTATGCCGTCGAAGACATGAGCCGCGATGAAGCGACGACGTACTTCATCGGCAACCCCGGCTACGGCATCGCAAAGGACTTCCCGAAGGCAACCCGCGACTATGACTCGTTCATGGTCTACTTCCAGAAGTCCTTCTCGAAGCAGTGGCTCGCCCAGGTCAACTACACGTTGTCGTGGAACCGCGGTAACATCGCCGGCTTGTTCCGGCCGGAAACCGGTCAGCTCGACCCGAACATCAACTCGGACTTCGACCTGATCTCGCTCCTCGACAACCGCACCGGTGACCTCCCGGGCGACCGTCGTCACGTGATCAAGGTGTTCGGCGCGAAGGAATTCACGCTGCCCCACAACGTGACGATCAACCTGGGTCTCGGCTACACTGGTCTCAGTGGCACGCCGCAGAACGTCCTCGGTTCACACCCGATCTACGGTGCTGCCGAGGTGTTCATTCTGCCGCGTGGTACGTTCGACCGGAACCCGTGGCGACACAGTATCGACACGAACATCACGCTGGGCTACCAGTTCAGCAAGACCAACGCCGTCACGCTCGGCGTCGACATCTTCAACCTGTTCAACTTCCAACAGGCCACGGGTTTCGACCAGAACTACACGGCAGCGGATGTGCTTCCCTGCAAAGACTGCTCGAAAGACAACATCCCGAACAAGGATGGCCAGATCGTGTCAGCGGATCCTCAGAACCAGAAGGTTCTGCGGTACACCGACGGATCACCATTCGATCCCGCGGATATCAACCCGAACTGGCAGAACCCGACGTCCTACCAGACGCCGCGGCAAATCCGCATCAACGCTCGGGTGACCTTCTGAGGACCGATGGGAAACGAAAGGAAGAACATCATGAAGCGACGTTTTCATGACGCTCTGCTAGGCATCGTCGGCCTCGCCGGCGTCGCCCTCTTCGCGCTCTCGGGTGCCTCGTGCGAAGGCCCCAAGATGCAATGCGCCGTCGGCCATGGGCCGTTCACGATCGTGTACGGCGAAGTCGTCAGCGGCGACTCCGCCTGCTACGAAAACGCGTACAGGCGATACGGCGCCGCGTGTGCACAGTACGAATTGGATGACAGCTTTCCCGACTGCCCAGGGCTGTCCAAGGTTGAGCATGTCGGCTTCAGCACGTACTTGACGCGCAACGCCGAAAACACAGGCGCCGACTACAACACCCGCAACATTGCCGCCCAGTCATCGACCATGGGCGGGCTCCTCCAGGAGCGCGATGGTGCGGGCACCGATGCCGACGACAAACCCTACGCGCTAGGTGACTACGGGACGTTCCCCGATGAGCAGGACCTCTGCTACACCGGCACGTCCTCGGCACCGCTCTCGACTGCCGAAATGAACGTCGCAGCATTCGACGTTCTCGACGACATGGGCATGGTCGTCGACACCTTGCCCGCCGTCCACTACCGCCAGGAGTGGAAAGACGTTCACTTCTACGTCACCACCGGCGTGCCCGGCACCCAGGTCGTCGGCAACATGAGGTTCGAAGACGTCCAGGCAGGCTGCTCCGTCGAGTACAAGTTCAACGGCGTCTACCCGGCCGTCTTCTGCGGTAATCCGGTCTCGGCTGTGGGCCAAGTCGTCGCGGGAGGACAACGACGGCGATCCCAAGACGCCGGCCGAGCGACAACGACGATGACGATCCCAATACGGCGACCCAACGACAAGGATGAGACCGTAGTCGTCGTTGGTGACGATCGCAACCGGGCCCCGACGAAAACTGCGATCCGAGAGCAGACCCGGCAGCAGGTCGCATCTACGGCTCGGGCATCAACCCCGACTTCCAGACGTACTGCCATCCGGAATACCTGCACTGCGTCCTCAAAGAAGGCACAGCACTCGTCAGGTAACTCGTCCCCTACCCTTCCCCACTCAGCTCCCGCCCCGAACTCGCTTCGCGGCGGGAGCTTCCCATTTTAGGCCCGGACAAACCTTACCTACCGCCCTTTCGGCGCCGGCGATCCTTCCCCAAGCGCTGCTGCAAGCCGCTTCTTTGCAGCCTCGAGCTGCGCCGTGCTGAGCTGCCCCTTCGGAAGCGCTTCATGCCCCGCAATTTCCTCGCGCAACGTCGCAATCTGCCCCTGCTTGTCCCCGAGCCGCGCCTGGATGTCCCCGCGCAAGCGCAAGTACCCGAGACGCCGCGGACCATACGAAAGCGCTACCGCGCGACCATTCGCTGCAAGCGCTGCATCGAGCTTTCCCATGCGCAGCAGCACGTTCGCCAATCGGGCCGGCGGATCGTACGACTTCGGCATCTCCCGCTCGCGAGCTTCGAGCATCCGCATCGCTTCTTCCGCGCGCCCGAGCGCCAAGTACGAGATCGCTCGACCGTAGTCGTACGTTGCTGCGATCTCCGGCGTCTTCGCTTCTCGCGCTGCCTGTTCCATCATCGCCAGCCGCTTTTCATGCGCCACACGCGCTCCGTCCGTATCCCCAACTTCGCTTCTTGCCGACGCCAACATCGCGAGCACGTCTGCGCGGTCGTCCACCGTCGACTCGGGCGGAGGCGATGCAACGAGTGCTTCGATTCGCGCGAGTGCTTTCTTCTTCGCCGCTTCCTGCGTGGCGCTCTTCGCAAGCTTGCCGGCGCACGTGAGCATGATCGATGCGAAGTCCGCCGGCGCCGCGGCCCCCGTGATCTCGTCGATGTGCGCCGTTCCAAAACGTGCGCATCCATCGGGATCGCCGCTCGATGCGAGCGCGTTGAGCTTGCCCGCCAAAGCTTCGCTGCGTCGGGGCCACTTCGCATCCGTTTTCGCAAGGAGCTCGTTGTATAGAGCGAGCGCTTTTTTGGCATCTCCTGCCGCACGCGCATTGCTTGCCCGCGCGAGCAGCAAGAGCGGATCACCAGGCTTGGCGTTGGCATCCATCACATGCAGCGCATCTTCGATGAACGTCTTCATCTCACGCGCCGATGCAGCTCCCGGGAAATACGCAACGACATCCCCGCTGTTCGGATCGATAACGAAGAACGTCGGCCAAAAGCTCATCTTGTAACGCTCGAGAAACGCGCCGCTCGAAGGCCTGTCCGTATCGACCGACGCGAAGACCACGCGATCAGCCAAGGGCTTTAGCGACGGGTCGACGAGCACGTAGTTCTTCATGCTCAAACACGTGTGGCACCAGGGCGCCCACGCATCGACAAAGAGCGCTTTCTTCTCGGTCCGCGCCCGCGCCGTGGCTGCCTCGAGATCGTCCTCGACAAACTCGACCGCTGCGGATGGTGTTGCCGCTGCGGTCGTTTGCTCCGTCTTGGGCTGCGGCATGGCGGCACTCGATGAAGCCGGCGCCGACGAGGAACCTTCGGTCTTGGGGTGTGCGGGTTGTTCGACAGGAGTACACGCGGCGGCAAGGACGAGAGCTGGAAACACGGCGAACAGAGGACGCATGCGGCGCAGTGTACCGCGGCATTGGAGCATCTGCTCGCAGCACGAGCGCGAGATCACGCCCGACCTGACGACGGCATGACGCCTGCGTGACGGCGCGCCGACGACGTTACGCTTGGACGCAGAGTGGATTTGCTTGCGGCAGAGTCTGGTCGCAGGGCCAGCGTGAGGAGGTCGAAGATGCGAACGAGCATGGTCGTGACGATAGGGTTTGTCTTGGCAATCGCAGGGTGTGGGAGCGAAGTAGAAACGGAACCGGCCACGTACGCAGGCGGCGGCGGATCGAATCAGGTTCACACTGGTGCTCTCGAAGCTCCGATCCTGGAAGCCGTCATCCCGATGGCGAAAGTGTTGCGCGTACGGTGGAGCCTTCCTTCGACGTGTGACTCGATCGACGGTGAACGTCGAACCGATGCAATGACGTTCATTCCCGCATTCACGGCGCTGGGTACCGATACGGATTACGTCGATGAAGACGCGAACGAGGATCAGACGTACACGTACCGAGTGCGCTGCATTCGAGGAGACGCGGCATCGGAGTATTCGAACATGCTGGGTGGCAACCCGCAGCTCGAGTGATCAGGAACTGCGGCGCCGTCTGCTGAGCGCCGCGATGACGAGACCAAGGGCGGCGACGGTGCCGAGATGTTCGTCGCTGCCGATGACGGTGCATCCGCACCCGCCGCCATCGGTGAGATTCGGTCCTCCGCCGGCACCGCCCTCGCCTCCGTCGCCCCATCCGCCGCTGGGGTTGTTGCCGCCGGCGCCGGCGGGGCCACCTCCTCCGCATTGCGTGACGCAAGGCTCAGCGCAGATGTTGCAGATGCAATTCGCGTAGGCCGTGTACGGCATGATTCCGTCTTTGAATTGCTCGGAGCATTGCGTGGCGCACGCGTCGTACGCATTGGCGTCGGACGTTGGACAAGCGATGATGCAGTTGTAGAGCCCGAGGCACTGTCCGGTGCAGGCTTTCGTTTGCATCGAGCATTCATTGTTGGCTGCGCTGATTCGACAAGGATCGCAACTCACGCCCCCCGCAGCAGCAGAAACCGTGGTGCCTCCAATGGGGTAAAGCGCGCACACGCCATTGATGTCGTCTTGCTCGATGCTGGCAATATCATTGCCGCCCACGTAGGCGGGCTCCATCGTCGCGCCAGGAGAACTGGTATGCCCGAGGCCCAAGAAATGGCCTTGCTCGTGCGTAGCAATGGATTGCGTGTCGACCGGACTGCCTCCAGAGCACGTAGACCCAGGCATTGCAGGATTGAAATCGAACCAGCAGAATCCCACGTTGTTGAAGACGATGTCGGCATCGAAAATCAATGAATTGCCCATGCCGTCGTTGGACCAGACGGGCAACGTGACGCCAATGACGTTATCGACGGGGCCGAGCTCACCTGGCCAAGTGTCGGGCTTGTTTATCCATAGCAGCACATTTTTGCCATCATTGATGTCGTACGTACTGCCGGGCAAGTCTCCCAAGAGCTCCGTGTCGAAATACGTGCAATCGGGTGCGGCCCATGAGGCGAACCCGTCCACGAGTCGTTTTTCCGCGGTCGCCGCGATATTCGGCGGAAAGCTGGCCTTGTTCACGTAATACTTCACGGGAATGGCCCCCCAGAAAGGATACGGCGGCCCTTCCAAACCCGTCCACGCATTCGATTCTGCGCTCGTCCCGAGAATCGAAACGACGGCAGCAAGTGCGGCTGCGATTCGAGGCTTTTTCATTTTACTTGCCTCCTGCAAACCGCACGATGTCCGTCATGAGCGATTCGACCGGCTCGGGCAATTCGACATGCGCCATTCGCTTGACCTTGCCGTCCTCGTATTTCATGAAAACCATATCGTCGACGTAACGCCGAGCCATTCCTTTGTCGTCGATGTGGTAAACGGACAGTGCCAACCCCGTGAGATAGGTTTTTCCTTTATCGTCACGTCGCAAAAATACCACCGCGTCTTCGCCCGGGCGCAATTGACCATCACCCACGACCTTTTGGGTTTTACCCCTGAACGTTCCCCCGAATTGCTGCACCACGATCGGACCTTGCACTTTGCCCTTCAGCAGCTTGGTGACGACGAGCTCGGTGCGCGTGACGATCATGCGCCCATCGTCCGATTCGGACACGGCCGCTTTCCCTACGCGAACGCGCGCGACGATGTCCGAACGAAGCGTGAGCTCCTCGCGCGTGAGGAAAAGCATCGTCGTCGCCTGCGCGAAAGCGCTGACGCCCAGGAAAACGATGGCCGCAAGGAGTGCCAAAAACTTTTTGAAGCTCATACGAATACCTCCGCGAATTCTCGATCAGCCAAAATAGCTCGATTCAATCTCATGCGAATGTTTACTTCCGAACTTCGCGTGATGTCGGCGGAAGTTTCGTAACGTGTGCTCTGGTGCACGGCCTTACGACAAACCCGCGAATGCTCGCGTTCCGATGCAGTTGGAGATATAAACGGGCCGGTCTGCGGTAAACTCCGCGGACACGAGCGAAAGATCGACCGATGCAGAGCTCTGCTGCAAGCATGCGCTTCGCGCCCGACCCGGCTGCTTCGAGCGGCTATCCGGCGGCGCTCATGTCTCTTTTGGAAGAGATCGAGGCGCTGCCGGACAACGCAACGGGTGGGCTCGTGTTCAAAAACCCCGTGCAAGGTACGCTTCTGCTCGAAAACGGGCGGGTTTGCTGGGCCGCCGCTGCGGGCATGGAGCGTCGGCTCGGAGAGCTCATTCGCGCATATGCCGACGAGCCGCCGGAATCACGGCGCGTCGAGGACGTATACAAGCGCTGCAAGAAAGACTCGGTTCCGGTCGTCAAGGCCCTCATCGACAGCGGCATCGTGTCGTTCGATGGCCTGCGCGAGGTCGTCTACCAACACACCGCTGAGGCGCTCGTTCTGCTTGCGCAAGCGCCGCCGGCCGAGCCGCCGCTGTGGGTGCCTCACAAGCATCAGGGGTACGACGCGAAGTTCACGTTCGAAGCGGCGGAGTTGCTGATTGGCGCTGGAAGCGTCTGCCATCCGGATCTTGCGAGCCGCGCTCGCGTGGACTTCGAGGGCCTCTTGCGATCGGGCGTCTACGCGCTCGCTTATGCTCGTCCGCCGGGAGATGGGGCACCCGTGCCGCTTTATCGGTCACCCGGCTCGTACTTCAAGCTGCGCGACACGATGGCGCTTGGTCGATGGGCATTTTCGGCGCTCGACGTCTGCAACAAGTACAGCGCGCGGGCGAAAATCGCGGCGACGCTCGTCGATCCGGGCGAGTACCTGGTGGCGTGGCATTCCCGAGGGCTCGTAAGCGTTGCGCAGTGCGAAGACTCGATGAGCTTCGCGTTCATCGTGGGTAAACGCGCTCGCGCCACATCGTGACGCAATCCCTCGCGGCTACTTCACGAGTTCGAGGTCCATCTCTTGCGGCAGCGGCTGCATCGTTGCGGACAAACGAACGCGCACTCCATCGTGCACGGGAACTTCGACATCCAAGGCATGCCGTCCGGCTACCGCGTCGTCCGCTCCGAGTGGTGACACAGCAGCGACGCGTGCCGGTTTCAACGTCGTATTGACGAGACAAACCTCGAACGATGCTTCGACGCTCTTGATGTCGCAGGCGAACACGTCACGCGAAACGCGAGCGATGCGCGCAAGTAGGCGTTCTTCACCAGGTTTCGGAGGTCCGAGCGCCGCGAGCACATCGTGCACCCGTTTGTCACGGTGATACGCGAGCATCTTGGCGGCATGCATGCGTACGGTGCGCAGCCTTGCCCGTGACAGCTCGAAGAAAGCATCCGCCGATGCCGGCGCTCGATCGGCGTCGAGCATGCCGACGACGGATGGCTCGACACGCATCTCCGTCCCGGGAGCGACCACGTGCCACTTCACGGCTCGACCGGGCAAAAGCGGGCCGGCGAAGTAGAGACCGCGATCGGTTGCGCCGACCCGCGTGCCGGCTTCGTCACGCCGCGCAAACGTCAGCAGCACGGTGACTTCGGGCAGCGGCGTGCTGGCGTTGTTCACCACGGATACATCGAAGTCGTAACGGGGGCGGTTTCTCTTGTCCGGCATCGGTACGACCACGCCCGATCCGTCATCTGGCCGCGCTGCGAACAGCACTTCGAGCGCCAAGATGCCGTCGTTCCACAGAGGCGAGCTCGGACGAGGACAAACGCACCGGGGCAAACGTGGTTTCGGAGGGACAATCGCCTCGACCGGCGCGGCGCTCCACACGGACGAGATGCGAGCTGCAGGTTCCTTGATGGTGATCCGTTCAGAGGGATCCGGCGGCGCAGAGTACTTCCGGAAAAACGCCACGCTCGCGACAACGAAAGCTGCCACGGCAAGAACTGCAAACACCGGTCGCATCCACGGAGGAGTGTGGCGCGACGGGCTCGCTGGATCCGGGTCTTCAGCGAGCAGCGGGAGGTTGGCTGCCGGCGCGGGCGCAGTCGGTTCGAGTCCGAGGCGGAGGCACAACGCACGCTCGAAGGCATCGGACAAACGATCGGAAGCCGCTCCGCCCCAGGTTGCCGCTTGAAAGAGTTCTCGCATGACAAACCACGACACGATTGCGACAACGGCTGCCGCGGACAAACGCCCCACGGCGCCACTCACGAGCGACGGCGGCGCAGCGACAGCCACGAGCGATCCGAGTAGCAGTGGCATGGCGGCGACAAACAGGGCCGCGCGCTGGCGTGCAACGTAGGCACGAGCGAGCGCATCGCGCGGGTCGAGCGTGAAGTGCGCCAGCGTGAACCGCGTGTGCGGCGTTGCGAGTTGCGGGTCGAGCGCGAGACACAGAGCACGGCCGCGGCGCACGAGTCCGCGAACGGCGGCGTACGGCACTCGCATGGGCGCCGCTTCGACAACGCTGGCCATGACGAACCCGCGTTCGAATCGAGCGGCGCGAACGAGCTCGATTTCCATGTCGCGTTCGAAGAGCGTGATCCGTACGGCTCCGACGGCATTGGCGCCTTCGGCCGCAAGGGCAAGCGCCCCGACGGTGAAGACGTCTGCCACGGGCGTCATGCCTCCACGAGCTCGTTCACGACTGGACGATCGAACAGTGCACGGAGCACGCGTCCAGTTGCGGTCGCGCGCCGCGCAATGGCCTCGGGTGCTCCTTCGGCAACCACTTTGCCTCCAGCTTCGCCGCCTTCGGGACCAAGCTCGACGACGTGATCTGCTGCCGCAATGACCGCAGGATGATGCTCGATGACCACGAGCGAGTGACCTCGCTGCACGAGACGATCGAGCACCGTGACGAGGCGCTTCACGTCCGACAGATGCAGGCCCGTGGTGGGTTCGTCGAGAACGTACAACGTCGGCTTGCTCCGCGCGGACGAACAAAGTTCCTCGGCAAGCTTGAGACGCTGCGCCTCACCACCCGACAGCGTGTGCGAGCCTTGACCGAGCCTGAGGTAACCAATGCCGAGATCGCACATCGTCGTGAGAGGTTCGCGAATCTTGGGGTGTGCAGAGAACAGCTCCGCAGCCGCTTCTGCCGTGCGATTCAAGATGTCACCGATGGAGACGCCGAGGTACCGCACGTCGAGCGTTGCAGGCTCGAATCGAGTACCTCCACATGCTTCGCACGTCGTGACGACATCGGGCAAAAAAGACATCTCGTGAGAGATCACGCCTTGACCTTCGCAGGTCGAACAGCGGCCTCCAGCGGACGTGTTGAAGGAGAAGCGCGCCGGACCGTAACCGCGCGTTTTCGCATCGGGAGTGGCCGCGAAGAGCTTACGAATGGCGTCCCAAAGGCCGAGGAACGTGGCCGGAATGGATCGCGGGGTACGGCCGATCGGCGATTGATCGACGGCGACGGCACGCACGAGCGACGACGGAACGCGTAGCGCATCGTGACGTCCAGGATCGGGCGCGACCAGGCCGAGAGCTCGACGAACGGCTGGGTAAAGAACCTGCCTGATGAGCGTGCTCTTGCCGGATCCGGAAACGCCGGCGACGACGGTCATGCGACCAAGCGGGATACGGAGTTTGTCAATACGAAGGTTGTGCGCACGTACGCCCTCGATCTCGATGTATTCGTCTGCGCCTGGCAAACGCGCACGCGCGGATGCCAGGTCGCGCTCATGCGCAAGCGCGCGTGCCGTGGGTGAAACGGGATCACGAAGCACCACGGAAGGTGGCCCTTCTGCAACGATTCTCCCGCCAAACCTTCCGCCGAATGGACCGAGATCGATGAGGTGATCGGCTTCGCGAATGGTGTCCGTGTCGTGTTCGACCATGAGCACGGTGCTGCCCATGCCAACGAGCTTGCGGAGGTTGCCGAGCAAGCGATGCGTATCGCGTGGGTGCAAGCCGATCGTGGGTTCGTCGAGAACGTACAGTGCACCCGTGAGGCCACTCCCAAGCTGCGCGGCGAGACGTAATCGCTGCATTTCGCCACCAGAAAGCGTCGCAGCGCGCCTATCGAGCGTCAGATAACCGAGTCCGACTTCCTCGACGAATTCGAGGCGCCGCACGAGCTCGCGGTGAGGAGCATCCGCGATGAGGGCCTGATCTCCGCTGAAACGGAGCGTCTTTGCCCAGCGAGCAGCCGCAGCTACCGATCGCGCCGTGGCTTCGGGATACCGCTCGCCTGCGAGACGAACGGCGCGCGGAACGGGCGCGAGACGAGTGCCTCCGCAGGACGAACAAGGTTGCGTAGCAAGCTCGTCCGAGTCTGCGGTGCCTCCTTCGACGCCGGTTCCTTCACAACCTTCGCAACGACCTTGTTTGGTGTTGAAAGAAAACCAGCGCGGATCGACTTCAGGAACGCCTATCCCACACGTGGGGCACGTGCGCGTCGTGGAAATGAGCTCTTCGTTGCCGTTCGCTTGGCGAACTTTCAGCGAGCCTTTTCCAAACGCGAGAGCGCGATCGAATGTCGCGCGATCGAGCGTAGCGAGCTTGCCCTCGAAGATGACCAAGTCGATCGAGTGCTCGCGCCGTTTGTCGAGCTTGGGTGGTTTGTCCGTACTTGCCACGTTGCCATCGACGATCGCCATCGTGACGCCAGCTCGTGCGGCAGCGGTGAATACGTCGAGGTACGTACCTTTGCGCGCGACGACCGCGGGCGCGAGAAGCGTACGATTGCCGCGCGTGGCGAGCAGACTGCGGTACGCGTCCTCGGGCAGACGCGATGCGATGGGTACATCGCACGATGGACAGTGCGGCGTTCCAACTTTGGCGTAGAGCAGCCGCAGGTAGTGCGCAATTTCGGTGACCGTTGCGACGGTGGAGTTCGATCCGGATCTCGTCGTGCGTTGTTCGAGCGCAATTGCAGGTGGCACGCCCGTGACTCGATCGACGTCGGGCTTGGGCATGGTCGGGAGAAACTGTCGCGCATACGGCGTGAGCGTTTCGAGGAATCGCCTTTGGCCTTCCGCAAACACGACATCGAATGCGAGCGTGCTCTTGCCCGAACCGCTCGGCCCCGTGACGACGACGATCTTGCCGTGAGGAATGGTCGTCGAAACCTCGACGAGGTTGTGCTCGCGTGCGTTGACGATTTCGATGGCAGATGGCGTAGGAGGCGAGGAGGCGCCATTTGCTCGATGCGTTTTCCCGTTTGTCTTGGAACGCCTTCGTCGCGAGGATGGCGTGGACCCCTCGAGATGCGCGGCAAGCGCTTTGCCCGTGCGAGTGTCGCTCTGCGCGATTTGGTCAGGCGTTCCCTCAGCAACCACGCGCCCCCCGTCCGCACCTCCGCCAGGGCCGAGGTCGACGATCCAATCGGCAGCAGCCATGACGTCGAGGTCGTGATCGACGACGATGACGCTGCCACCGCCACGCACGAGATCGCGCATGGCATCGTTGACCAACAGCACTTCTTCCGCGTGCAAACCGGCGCTGGGTTCGTCGAGCAAGAACAGCGTACCGACGGACGATTCGGCGAGCGCCCGAGCTAGCTTCAGACGCTGCGCTTCACCACCGGACAACGTCGACAGCGGTTGACCAAGTGCGAGGTAGCCAAGACCCAACCGAGCGAGCGGCCCGAGCGCTCGTACGACGGCTGCTTCACGCGCGAAAGCCTCGAGCGCTTCGTTGATGGACAACGCGAGCACATCGGCGACGGAGCGGCCGTCGAGCTTGACCTCCAGCACTTCGTCGCGGAAGCGTCGGCCCTGACAAACCGGACATGTGAGCGACACGTCTGCCAAAAACTGCATCTCGATCGTTTCGGCACCTTCACCCGCGCATGCCTCGCATCGACCGAGCGCGACGTTGAAGGAGAAGTGCCCTGCGGTGAGCTCGCGCTCTTTGGCTTCGGGCAACGCGGCGAAGAGTTGCCGAATGCGATTCCACGCGCTGGTGTACGTCGCGGGGTTGCCTCGTGACGTGCGACCGAGCGGCGATTGGTCGACGATGGTGACGGCCTTGAGGCTGCTCGTACCTTCGATGCGTCGATGCGTTCCAGGCGTGTCGATGTCCTTGTATCCGCGTGCTCGTGCAAGAGCGCGGTACAGGATGTCGTCGACGAGCGTGCTTTTCCCCGAACCGCTGGCACCTGTCACGCAAACGACCTGCCCGAGCGGAAGACGTACGGTGAGGTCTTTCAAGTTGTTCGCGCGTGCGCCAACGATGCTGATCGCCCCACGTGGTGCCGTGCTCTCACGAGGCGTCGACGATGTAGGCACGTGCGCGCGCGAGATCGCTCGCCCCGTGGGAGACGACGTGTCCGCGGCCAGGGCCTCCGGCGAACCGTCGAACACGACGCGTCCGCCCTGTTTACCGGCGCCAGGACCAAGCTCGATGACGCGATCGGCGGCACGAACGATTTGCGGCTCGTGCTCGATGACGATCACGACGTTGCCGCGAGCAGCAAGCTCGCGCATGGCATCGACGAGCGGCGGAATGTCGGCTGGATGAAGGCCCACGGTGGGTTCATCCAGGACAAACAGTGCACCGGTTAGAGACGAGCCAAGCGCGCCGGTGAGCGTCACACGCTGTGCTTCACCGCCCGACAAAGTGCGCGCTTGACGATCGAGCGTGATGTAGCCGAGACCGACGCGTTCGAGGTACGCGAGCCGTTGTTCGAGCTCTTTGCGAACGATTTCGCCTTGTCCCGTCGTCGTCGAGAGCGTTGCGAGGCGGGAGCGGGCGTCGCGCAATTCGAGTCCGTGCCAGGAAGCCAAATCGAGGTCCCCTACGCGATAACGAAGCGATTCGGGCGACAAACGTTTTCCATCACAAGCTTTACAGAGGTCATACGACCGATAACGCGCGAGAAGCACGCGGACGTGCATCTTGTACGTGCGCGTTTCGAGCCAGCGGAACCAAGCTCGGAGCCCTGGATACTTGCCGCCGTGAAAACTGCCTTCGCCATCGAGCACCATCGCGCGCTGCGTCTCGGAAAGTTGTGCCCATGGCACGTTCACGGGGATTTCTTTGCGATCGCAGAATTTGCGGAGAACTCGGCGTTCCCACTGCGTGCTCGATCCGGTCCAAGGTCGGATTGCACCACCTTCGATGGTTTTGGAATCGTCGGGAACAACCTTGTCCCAAGCGATTCCGATGGTGCGCCCAAAGCCTCGGCACGACGGACAAGCGCCCGTCGGGGATTCATAAGAAAACATGCCGATGCGCGGAGGATCGAATGCACGTGCGCAGGATGGACAAGCAAGCCAGCGAGGAATGAGGACCCGCCGTTTTTCGGAGTCTTCTTTCGAGCTTCCAACGTGAAGCGCAGCACTGCCGTCGGATCGTTTCCATGCTTCTTCGATGGCGGATCCGAGACGGCGTTTGTCTCGACCATCCAGCTTCAAACGATCGACGACGACTTCGATATTGCCGCCGGCGGCGACGGCGTCACTCGGCGCGACCTCGTCGATGTCGCGGATTTCGCCGCTTACGAAAAGGCGGCGATAACCTGAACTGAGAAGGGTTTCGCGTACTTCGAGAAGTTGTTCGGTGCCGCTGACGGGCACGCGATATGTCACGAGCGCGGCTTTGCCCTCATGATTGGCTACCGCTTGTGCTGCTGCACGAGCTGGGTCGACACGCGCTGCGGGAACCTGGCAATCGGGACAAATTGGAACGGCTTCACGAGCGAACAGCGCTGCGAGATAGGGTTCGAGGTCCGCCATTGTGGCGACGGTCGAACGGGAGCTTTTGATGGGGGCGCGGCGATCGACGGCGACACCAGCCGCAACGGGGTCGAGCTCATCGATGGGCGGTCTTTCGAGCCGTTCGAGAAATTGCCGTGCGTACGGGCTGAAGCTTTCGACGAATCGCCGCTGGCCCTCGGAATAGAGGGTATCGAGCGCAAGGGACGACTTTCCCGAGCCTGATACGCCAGCGATGCAGACGAGCTGTCCCGGGGTGAAATCGAGATCGATGCCTTGGAGGTTGTGGGTTCGCGCGCCGCGCAAACGGATGGTTTGCATGAGTGATTGCCGGCGTTCCTAGCACGGCGCGCGTGTTTGTCGCGACGATGTACGTACCGAGCTATGGACGCGGCGCGCACGGCGCGCTACTTCGAAAAGCGGGCGCAGCCATGCATGCGTCGAAGGTGTGCAGGTGGGCGAGAAACAAGCGAGCGACGAAAAGCTCATCGTGAAAAACCGGCGGGCGAGCTACGAGTACGAGCTCGGTCAGAAGTACGAAGCCGGGATCGTGCTCATTGGTAGCGAAGTCAAAATGCTTCGCGACGGAAAAGCCGACATTTCCGACGCGTGGTGCGCCATCACGAACGGCGAAGCGTTCATTCACGGGATGCTCGTGGCCGAGATGCCCGGCGCGGCGTTCGGGCACATCGGCAAACGTGGTCGCAAGCTGCTTTTGAATCGCAAAGAGATAGAGGAAATCCGTCGAGCCGTAGAACGCGAGGGGATGACGGTCGCGGCGACGAGGCTTTATTTCAAGCAGGGCCGCGTGAAGGTGGAAATCGCCTTGGCACGGGGCAAGAAGCACGCGGACAAACGCGAGACGGTCAAGCGGCGGGAAGCCGAGCTCGAAGCAAAGGCGGCGATGCAACGCGGTCGCAAGGGGGACCGATGACCGATCATGTACGACTGCCGAGCGAAGGCATGGCGAGCATCGTGGCAATCGACGGTGAACGCGTGAGCCTCCTCAGCACGCGACCATCGGCTCCAGGGTGCCCGCTTGCAGGAAACATGATGGAAGACGGCGCGCTTTTGCGCGTGAAAGTGCATCGGTGTCGCAAGCAGGGCGAACGATTCTTGATTGAAGGTCGCTTGATCGATGCGACTCGACAATTGCGAGAACGACTGGGAGCGCTCGTCGCGGCAAACGATGCTCAATCAAATCGTGCCGGGTAGAGTCCCTTGTTCGGCCATCGACGAGTATCCGGATTTGGGGCCGAGAATGATGAAGTCGGCAAGCTTCATGCGCGCGGCGAGCACTGCGCGATGAGCCCGTAAAACGAAGCGCATGTCATCAGGCGTGACGCTCACATCGCCACTCGGATGATTGTGCACGATGGCGATTGTTTTGACGTGCATCTTCGCAGCAGCAGTGGTGACGGCATTCACGTCGAGAGCCGTACCGTGAACGTCGCCATGAGAAATGCGACATGTGCCGTGCAAACCGCGGGCATCGTCGATACCGACGATCCATATGTCCTGAACGAATTGTCCGCCGATTCGGAGTTTGAACCAACGTGCGATTTCTGCGGCGCCATACATTGGACCGGTTGGACGGGCTTCGCGCACGAGCCCTCGGCGCCCGAGCTCGCATGCGGCAAGAATGCGGGCGGCATCGGCTTGCGATATCCCCGCCAACTCGACCAAGTCATCAATGCCGAAACGAGAAAGACGAACGAGAGAGCCCGCCGCGGCAATCCATTTTAATGCGGTTTCACGCGAGCAACCAGCGACGGTCACGAGCAATGCGGCATCGTCCATTGCAGCAACGTCGAACGGATGCGGACGCTCCGCCGAAAGCGATTCCGGAGCAAGCTGTGCAGGTGGGGGAAGTCGCACGGTTTTGGCGCGATATTCACGCGGCGACCACGGTTGCATCGCGCGTGGGGTCGGCGGAGCCCATGCGGGAAGCCCGTCGGCACGCGCCTCGTTGACCCGATTGACCCGAGAGCGGCCGAGATCGGTCGAGCGAGAAGGTGGACGCACGGCCATGGCGGCAAGTGATTGCGGATGGTTGGGTTCGTTCATGGCGAGCTCTGGATCCAAGGCGAGGTGGTGGACATGGAGCGAGGGTTCCCATCCTTTGAAACTGAACGGATGTCAAGCGGAAGGAAGGGGTTGCTCGGTCGAACGGCGCCACATACGCTGGGACGGACATGAAAATACCGTCGCGGCCCCGAGTCATCATTCGCCGTTGCCCGACCTACGACGTCGAGCACATCCACCGCATCATCCGAGAAGGCCTCGAGGAGCTCGACCTCCGGCCGCACGGAAGAACGTTGGTCAAGCCGAACTGCGTGGCGTCGGGAACCGCGTTCCCTCATGCCTACACGCGCCCGGAATTCCTCGAAGGCGTCATTCGAGGACTGCGCGACCGCGACGACGGCCAAGTCAAAGAACTCGCCATCGGGGAGCGGTGTGGGATCACGATTCCAACCCGGCGCGCGTTCGACTTGGCCGGCTACTACCCGATGTTCGAGCGCACGGGTGTCAAGCATTACCATTTCGAGGAAGAACCGCAGGTCGAAATACGGCTGCGTCACAAAGAACGGCTGCGTGACTATCTCTTCACGCCCGAACCTGTTGCCAAAGCAGACTTCTTCGTCAACTGCCCCAAATTCAAGAGCCATCCCTGGACCACCGTGACGTTTTCCATGAAAAACTACATCGGCATCCAGGACGATAGGCACCGATTGATCGATCACGATCACCGCCTCGACGAAAAAATTGCCGATCTGCAATACATCATCCAGCCTCAATTCATTGCCATCGATGCCATCGTGGCCGGAGAGGGCCGGATGCTCACGCCCATTCCGCGCAACCTGGGGCTCGTGATCATGGGCAATGCCCAGCTTGCTTTCGATGCCGTTTGCTCGAGAATCATTGGTGTGGATCCTCGAACGGTCGATCATTTGCGGTTTGCGTCGGAGCGCGGATTCGGTTCGCTGGATCCCGACGCCGTCGACATCTCCGGCGACGTAACGCTGGAAGAAGCCCAGGAAATGGCCAAAGGCTTCAAAGTAGGGTTGGTTCGCGTCGAAAAGTATTTCGAGGGAAGTCATATCAACGCGTATGCAGGTCCTCCGCCGGAACCCGAACGAACCGATTACTGCTGGGGCGGTTGCCCGGGAGCGCTCGAGGAAGCCATCGAAATCCTGCGGCAATACGACCAAAATTGCGATTCGAACATGCCCCGCATGCACATCGTCTTCGGGTCGTACGAAGGTCCAATCGATGCCGCGCCGGGCGAACGCGTCATCTTCATTGGCGATTGTGCGCAATGGTCGGGTCAGCTTCACGGAAAAACAATCCGCGTGGAAAGCCTGTACCGAGATCGCGCCCAAAAAGATCCGTACCAGGCCAAACACGAAGACGTATTCGTCAAAATGGCTCAAGTCATCGGAAAGCTCGCCACGAGCGATACGAAAGAACCGCTGCGGCTCGAAGGATGCCCGGTCAGCGTGGCCGAACAGGTACTCGTGCTGGTAGAGCTCGGCAAATTGAAGAATCCAATTCTATCGCCGGAAGAATTGGTTCATTTCAACAAGGCATACGTGGGTTGGCGCAGCCGAACACTCATGAAGCGTGTGTCCGGCACACCCTACCAAATTCACGGGCCTTGCTCGCGTGGCGAAGCAGCGCCCGATGTGACGGTTCCCGCCGCTAGTCCGCCGGCCGCAGAGTAACCTCGAAAAGAACCTCGACAGCGTCCTTTACTTTGAACGCTCCGAGTGGCCCCTTGATTTCTCGCACACCTAGTTTCGCCAAGGACAATTCGGTTCGTCCTGTCATACGAATGCGTCCATCGGCTTCACCGCCGCGCATCGCGATCGGAATGGATTGCTTGCCGAGCCCGCTTTCGACGACCGCGTCGACGTGATTCCACTCGCGCCCGTGGCCGCGCACGTGAATCTCTTTTACTCCAGGAAAAACTTCTTCGCGAATTTTCCGTTCGATCTCCAAACGATCAGAACTGGATATGCCGGCCGGATCCAAGCGATCGCCATGCAATTGACCTGCAACGCGAATTCCCGCAACGGGCACGATGAGCTCTCCCGAAAAACCATCGGCTTCTCGATTCACTCGACCGCGAATGTCCGAAGCAACGAGCTCGAGGTCGTGCGCCAATCGAGCGAGCATGCCGGTCGTACGTGTCCGAATGGCAAGTTTCGATGCAGGCGCTTCGACGATCAATGTAACGGATTCCATCATGCACCTCCTCGGCGTCTCAGTCGCGAGATCGTGTGATTGCCAGTGCGGAGAGCACGATCAACATGACGACGAGCGCCATGCAATTTTGAGGCTGGGAAAAACCCGTGGGCCCCGCTTCGCCAAGGAGCCCGCGAGCATGGGATCGCGGAAAGATCGCGGCAAATACGCCGGTACCACTACCAAAGAGAAAGTCGAGCACGAGCGGGACCCAGCGACCGCGGCCTCGGTCGAAAAACGCAGAGCCAAATGCAAACCATCCGCCATACGCAGCGGCGACGAGTCCGCCAATCCAACCGCTCGTAAAAAGCTCGAGCGCAAGCGGGCGTGACGCTGCGCCATGTGCGGACACGACGGCGGCCATGGAGAGCAAGACGCCACTGGCAGCAGAAACCAGGACGAGCGCGATGACGATTCCGAGAGCTACGTCGCGACGAGCAGCGCCAAAGCGAGCAACGGACCATGCGGCATCGCGAAGGCCCGTGCGCTGACATGCACGGGCAGCGATCGCGAAGCAGTAGAGCGGAATGACGAGCCGAAAGGTCGAAAGAAGAGAGCGATCGACGGCTCCCCACATCGTCACACGACGCTCGATGATGCCCCCGACGACAGCAAGCGCGAGGGCGAGTGCAACGAGCAGAAACGTCGGGCGTGACATCAAGCGACGTCCCGCGGTCATGAAGCCGAGACGCACACCCGTCGTGACCGGAGCCCCGCGAATGACGCCTGAGGATGCCTCGATCGAGCTCATCGCGAGCCTCCTGCCAGAGGTGCGTTCGACGTCGCCGGACGATGAGGCGGCGTCGCACGGCGCAGCGCTTCGGTGGTTTCCGATGCTGCACGCAAACGCGTGAGGCCCGGTGATGCGGGCGCGATGGCCTCGATGACCGCACCCACCTCGGTTGCTGCGTCGGCAAGCGCCAATGCACATGCATCGATGTCGCTCCCGGACAAACGAAGCTCGGCCGCTTGCGCGGATGCATCTTGTTTGTCGTTCCAAGCGACCGAGGAAACTTCGGGACGCTCGGCAAGGACACGCGCAAGTAGGCGAATCGGAGCGAGACCGTCGTGCTGTTCGGCGGGACGAACCCAAGCGACGAGCAGCGGAGTGCCTCCAGGCAAGACGTCTGCCGACGAGGTGCCTCCGGCGATCGCGCCGCGATGAAGAACGATGACGCTATCGCCAAGGGCACGCGCGTCAGCGGGCGAGGATGTCGTGATGACGACGCACGTCCCCGCGGCGGCAAGCTGTCGGATGCGTTCACGCACGACGCCGAGAAGGTTGACCGCCACATCGGCGAGCGGTTCATGAAGTGCAACGAGCAGAGGCGATGGCGTCGAAAGCGCGATCGCGAGCTCCACAGCGCGGGATTCGGCAAACGACAACGAGGTTGGGCTGCGCGGTGCGAGGCTTTCGAGCCCAAGGCTCGCAAGCACCTCGGTCGGTCGAGCCTGGGCTTCGCCGCGTGCGTGCTGCGCGATGCTCACTGCCTCGGCAACGGTGCGCGAGGGTGGAAGCAGCGGTTCTGGAGGGAGCATTCCGATGCGAGCACGCGTGGCTCCAGATCGGGCGGGCGAAGCGCCAGCAATCGCCACGCGCCCACGCAGCGGCGCTCGAGTGCCCGTGATGACGTCGAAGAGCGCAAACGTCCCATCTTCCGGACCGCCGACGAACGCGAAGACACCTGAACCGAGCGCAAGGCTGACACCGGAAAGGGTGCCGCGTGCACGGCGCCTGGGCGCGGCAGCATCGCGCGCCATGACGGCATGCAGGAGGACGAACGGTTCGGCAGTGGGCTCTGCTGTCGGCGCAGGCTCTTCGGCGGCCGGTGGCTGCGCGTCTACCACAGCATCCGAGTTTGTCTCGTCGTCATCGCTCACGCGCTTGCTCCCAGGCTGCCGATGTCGAGGATCAAGGACAACGCAGCGGAAAGTGCACCGGGGATGGAGTAGATGCTGCGCCCAAAAAGCTCTCCGACGATCCACGGCAGAAGCACGATCGCCGAGACGACGAGCTTCCCGCGGCGTCCACCCACTCGAGCGGAGAGCGACGCTGCAGCGCCGAGCACGACCCCGACGATGAGGGAGAACGCGAGCAATCCAAGTGCGATCCCGACGCGTCGAAGTGCCATTCCAGCACTGGATGCGAGGGCGGCGATGGCGATTGCGAGCGTCACGAGGGGAAGCGCCGTGGTCCGCGCGATATGCATCATCGCGGCGTACGTGCGAACGAGATCGAGGTGGGCAACGTGAAGGCCGCGCATCGCGGAAAGAGCCTCGATGCCACCTTCGCGATCGGCCGTGCGACGATCCGTTGCTGCTGCAAGGGTCGTGGGTGCCGCTGCAACGCACGCGATGGACGCCGCTCCGGCATCGATGAGGCCATCGAGTGGCGCGGTGGGACCATCGGATGCACGGACGATGATCGCGAACACGGCGAGCGACAGCGCAAGCGACATGCCACTCACGAACCCGATGCGTGAGAGTGTCGAGTGAGCAAGACGAGAGCGCGAAAGCGCAATGGCAACGAGCCAACGGTGCTTCCGTCGGTCGCGTCGGGCTCCAGTTGGATCGCGCATTCGTGAAGCTTTCGTGGGGCCTTCCGACGTCGACATCTCTCGCAATCTCTCGTGCGAAGGGTGCACGGATCGGGCTGCTCGAGTTCACGAGCGGCACTTCCGAAGCACCTTTAGCAAGGATATCCTTCTACGCACTACCGTGCTTGACCTCAAAATTCGCTGCAAACGCGTGTCTCTTGTCTTGTCCCTGGTGCTCTCCGGCGGCTCGCTCGCCATCGGTTGTGCCCCGGATTCGACCATCGGAAAAACCGCAACGTCATCCGGTACCGCCACGGGCGGCGGCGGAGGCATGGGCGGCGAAGGCGGCGATGCGAGCTCGTCGAGCAGTTCTTCTTCGACAAACGCGTCCTCCTCGTCGAGCTCGGGCTCGGGCGGAAGCGGAGGCGAAGGAGGCGGTTCTGGCGGCAGCGGTGGTTCCGCCGGAGGGGGAGGTTCCGCAGGCGCCGGCGGCGGTCCCCCAATGAGCAATTGCCCTCCCGACGAGGACTTCGACGGGATATCGGACACGGTTGAGGGCAAAGAGACGAACGTCGATACCGACGGTGACAGCATCCCCGACTACCTCGATCTGGACAGCGACAACGATTCGATCCCGGACAGTCTCGAAGGACAAACCGCATCGGTTGGTTGTGCAACTCCGCAAAACTCCGACACCGACGCGCTGCCCGACTTCCGTGACACCGACAGCGACGACAACGGGTTGCCCGACTTGCTCGAGGTTTATCCGGACGGAACTCCATACGACGCGCAAAAGCCAGCGCCGAACCCGGCTGACACTGATGGCGATGCCATTCCCGACTACGCCGATCCGGACAACGACAACGACTCACTCGTCGACACGCTCGAGCTCGTCGGTGGTCAAGCCGTCGACACGGACGGCGACGGCTTGCCCGATCTATCGGACCTCGACAGCGACAACGACACGATCAGCGACACATTCGAAGGCGTGGCGGATCCCGACGGGGACAACAAGCCGGCTTATCAAGACTTGGACAGCGATGGGGATGGTTTGTCCGACCTGTGTGAAGCCGGCCCTGGTCACATGATCAACGATCCCGTGCCGGATGCGGACAACGACGGCAAGTACGACTTTCTCGATGTGGATTCGGATGCCGACGGGATTCTCGACAAGAACGAAGACGCGAACCTCAACTGCATGCTCGACGAGCTCGAGACGGACCGGACAAACCCCGACACGGATGGCGACGGGACAAACGATCTCATCGAAAAGGAATTGGGGTCGGATCCACGCAATCCGTTCGTGACGCCTGGAACGCTGGGCAAGTACTACTTCGTCCTGCCGTACCTCGGGCCTCCGTCGCCAGCGGTGAACATCGTTCCGCTTCGAACGAATCTGAACCAGGGTGACGTCGCGTTCATGGTCGACACGACGGCGACGATGGGCGGCGAAATCCAAAATCTGAAGAACAACCTCAACGCAATCATCACGAAGCTCAAGGCGTCGATTCCAGACCTCGCCGTGGGCGTTGCAGGCTTTGATGATTTCCCCACCGGCTTGTACGGCACAGCAGGCGTCGACTTGCCGTTCTACGTAGCGGGCACGACGGGGTATGTGAGCACGGCGCTTGCCGACAACATCTCTGCGGTGTTTGGCCTCAACGTGCACGATGGCGGAGACGGCCCGGAATCACATGTTGCGGCGATGCATCGAGCGCTCACGGACTACTACTTGATCTGGGATGGCGGTCAGATGGCCCCGCTCGGTGCGCCCGGCGGTCGGTACGGATCGCTGCGCTTCCGCGATACATCGTTACCGATCCTCATCGCGGTCACGGATGCGCCGTTCCACAACGGGCGTCGCTCGAACAATCCCAACGCGCTGCACGATACGTACTCGTTCAACGACACGCCCCCCTTCCCTACGCCCACGATCGATCAGCTCGTCACGGCGATGAAGAACAGAGGCGCGCGATTCATCGGCGTGTCATCGGCGGATGGAGCTCGCGCGGGAGCCGATCCGTACGAAGACATGGCGTATCTCGCGGATCAGACGGAGTCGTACGTATCGCCGTCGGCATTCGGTGGCATCAAGTGCGGCACGGGGCTCAATGGTGGGTTCATCAATCCAGACGGCCCGATGAACGCAGAGAACCCCGGCGGAACGTGCCGACTGATTTTCGACATCAGCACGGCGGGTACGGGGCTCAACGACGTGACGCTCGACAACGCAGTCAAGGCGCTGCTCAAGTCGATCAAGCTCGACGTGCGTGCGCTGATCACGCCCGACTTCAACGATCCGATCGATTCGGTCGACACGTTCATCGACAAGATCGCGGTCAATGCTCCTGGAGGTGAGGATCCGGCCGAACCAGGTGTGCCCTGTTTCTCTCTGAACGCCATGATGCAACTGACGGACATCTGGTCTGGCCCGAAGGGCATCTCGAAGATGCAGGACGGCATCAACGAGACGGCGCTCGGAATCGTGCCCGGGCAAAAGGTTTGCTTTCAGGTCGTGCCCAAGGGAAACACGACGATTCCGCAAAACGCGAGCGCGCAGATTTTCCGGGCGACGCTGACCGTGAAAGCAAAGAACGGTATCGCGCCATCGGAACTGACGCTCGGCGTGCCGCGTGAAGTGCTGTTCTTGATACCGCCGGCGCCGCAGTGAATCGCCCATCCCACCATCACCACTGCGGTTCCTTCTTGCCCCTGCGCTTTATTTTGCGCGCCTTTTCGCCAACCCCGATCTTGCCCCACTCGTAGGACAAGCGCCTCCGGAAGGCGCCGGCATCGTCGCCGCCGTAGACGTAGAGCTCACGAGCGGAATCCGCTTCTCCGATGGTCGGTTGCCACCGTTCGGTCGGGACAAACCCGAGCGAAATCGGAACATCGGAACGCATGCGCGCCACGATGACGCCACAACGCGCCTTGCCGGCCCCCTTGGCGCATCCACCACCGAGCATGAGCTCCTCGTTCCCAAGCGGATGCCATACCCAAACCCGTTTGACGACAAATCGTTTGTCGGGGTCGTACTTCTTCGCCTCTGCACGAATGTCTTCTGGGGCGAGCGGTTCGAGCATCGGGCCGGTCTTCGTGTCGTTCGGCAAGTAGACGAGCGGCGTGCCACGCGTAACGCTCAAGACGACCTCGAAACTGTTCACGTCGCCTGCGCAGCATCGGACACCGATATCGCCGCGCTTCATGTCGGCACGCGTCGCTCGGCCATTCGCACAGCGACCAATGAGCTCGCCTTGCGTGCCGTTGCCTCCGCGTGTCGCGATGAGGTTGGTCTTCGTCGGATCGCGTTTCCACTGGCTCGCCGTCCACTCCCAGATGCCACCGTGCATGTCGTGCACGCCGAACGCGCTACGGCAGCCAGCGTTCATACCCGTTGGTACGAGGTTCCGATTGACCCCCGTCGCACACACGGAAGCTCGATACGTGTCGCCGTATTCGTACGTCGTGTTTTGCGGCCCCTTGCAAGCACGTTCCCACTCGAGCTCGGTGCAGAGGCGTTTGTCCTGCGCAACGCACAATGCTTCCGCCTCGGCTTGCGTCACGTTCGTCGTCGGGATGGCACCAGGTTCATTCGGGTACGGATGAACGTCGATGTAAAACCCCGTCATGACGACTTGCTCGCCGGTCATTTCTTCGTCGGCCACGCGCGGCATGCGATCGGGCGGCGTGCCTGCGATGAGCGTGCCGGGCGGAATCCACGCCATGCCCGGCCGCGGCGCAGGCTGCTGGTTTCCGCTCAGCCACGCGGGAGCATCTTCGACGCCAGCATCGGTCGGAGTGGGAGCTGTGCGTTTGCCTGTGCAGCCGAGGACAAACAGAGCGGCAAACGCAAACTTCTTCACGTCGATTCGGAGTCACGCTCCCGAAGGCCCAGCTCCTTCATCTTGAGCTGCAATCCTTTACGAGAGATTTTGAGAAGCCTTGCGGCATGCGTCACGTTGCCCTGGGTCTGTTCAAGCGCGCGCACGATGAGCTGCCGTTCGAGACGGCTCATGGCTGCCTTGACCTGCTCCTTCAAGCCATCCGCTGGATCGCCCACGGAAGCCTGCGAGCTCGTTTGAGGACGTGACGTCTCGCCCGTCGCAGGCGCCGCGGCGAACGCAACCGTGGTCGCTTCGTTCGAACGCACTTCGTCGGACAAGTCTTCGAGGCGAATGCGGGATCCATCCGCGAAGAGCACCGCTCGTTCGATGACGTTTTCGAGCTCGCGGATGTTGCCAGGCCATCCGTATGAGCACAAACGATCGAGCGCATCCTGTTCGACGCCATCGACGTTCTTGCGCAGGCGCGTGTTGAACTTCGCGATGAAGTACTGGACGAGCGGAGGGATGTCCGAGCGGCGGTCGCGAAGCGCTGGAAGCGCAATCGATACGACGTTCAAGCGGTAGAACAAGTCCTCACGGAACGATCCTGCTCCGATCTCGCGCTTGAGGTCTCGGTTCGTCGCGGCGACGAGGCGGACGTCGACGCGGATGGTCTTGATACCTCCAACCCGCTCGAATTCGCTTTCCTGGAGCACACGCAGGAGCTTGACCTGCATCTCGTTCGGAATTTCGCCGATCTCGTCGAGGAACAACGTTCCGCCCGATGCGAGCTCGAAACGGCCCGGCTTCGATCCAACGGCTCCCGTGAACGCACCTCGCTCGTAGCCGAACAGCTCGGACTCCATGAGGTCCTTCGGGATCGCAGCGCAGTTGACCTTGATGAAGGGGCGATCGCGCCTGCTGGAGTTGTCGTGCAAGGCCCGCGCGACGAGCTCTTTGCCCGTGCCGCTTTCGCCTGTGATGAGCACGGTCGTGGGGGTGTCGGCAACGCGCTCGATGATGGCGTAGAGATCCTGAATGGGCTGACTTTCGCCGATGATTCCGAAGCGCGCGTTTCCTTCGCGAGGTGCGGAAGGAACGACGTCACGTGATGCGTCGGCGCTCGCAAGGTCCCTCGTTCGCAACGCCTTGCGGACGACCATGCGCACTTCGTGCTGGTCGAAAGGTTTTGTTATGTAGTCAAAAGCTCCGGTCTTCAGAGCTTCGACGGCGTTGTCGACGGTGCCGTGGGCCGTGAGCATCACGACGGGCCTACTCGGATCGTCGCGGACAGCGGCGCGCAAGAGATCCATGCCGTCGACCTTGGGCATCCGAAGATCGGTAATCACCAAGTCGATGTGATGGTCCTTCAGGAAAGCGAGGGCCTCTTCGCCATCCTCGGCCGTATGCACTTCGTACCCATCACGACTGAGCTGCGCGCTTAGAACGCGGCGCAGGTTCGCCTCGTCGTCGACGACGAGGATCTGCTTCTTCTCGGGAAACACCAGATCGAGCTTACCAGAGTAAGGCACAAAGCGGAGCATGATCCGGGCATTGGGGAGCCATCTGACGTATTTTTGCTCGACATCGCCCGCTGCGCGTGGCAACCGAGAGCCGGCTTTGTCCGCTCGAAGTGATCGCGCTTTTTTTCACGAACGGCGGCTCATGCCTTATGCTCGGAGCGAAGGACGGAAACACGCATCATGTGGGGAACTCGCGCGCAGGGGATGACTCTGGCCGGGCTCGCTGTCAGCGCATCTCTGATCGCTGGCATGGCGCTCGCTCAGGACCCCCAAAACCCGTTTGCCGGTGAATGCAATCGTACGGCAACGCCCGAAGAAATCGAAGGAGCTCGAGGCGCCCATCAGGCTGCCAAGCAGTTCTATGATCAAGCCGAGTACGAACGCGCGATCCAGTATTGGCGCGACGTCTTCAAGTTCGATTGCAATGCCATCCCCGTGCTGCTGAACATCGCCAACGCGTACGAAAAACTCGGCGATCGGCAGAACGCGATCTTTGCACTCGAGGCGTACATCATGCGCGCAAAGCTCGCGAACCCTTCGGCGAACGTCACGAAGTACGAGACGAAAGTTCAAAACCTGAAGCAACTGCAGCAGGCGCAAGCATCCGCGTCGGCGTCGGCATCAGCTTCCGCGGTGGCACTTCCAACCGCGAGCACGCCTCCGCCGCCGCCTTCGGCCACGACGCCGCCCGTCATGGTAAAACCCTACGGCGCAGCGCCCTGGGCCGTCGTGGGCGCCGGCGCGGCCGTGATGGTCGTTGGTGGGATCCTGATCCCGGTCGGTCTGAGCCAAGTTTCCGACGCACAGGCAAACTGCAAGGAAAGTGCGACCGGCCAGTGGAGTTGCCCGAACCAAGCGGACGTCGACGCGGCGCAAATGGGACAAACCCTCGTCCCCGCCGGAAAGGTTGCTCTCGGTGTTGGTGCTGCCGCCGTCGTCGGAGGCTTGGTGTGGGAGTTCCTTGCGAACAAACCCGCCCCCGCTGACGCCGACAAACCCGCCTCAGGTCGAGTCCGCATGTCACCGTCGTTCGGCCCCGGCATGACGGGCGCAACCATCCACGGTACGTTCTGACGAACCCCGTTCGCCTTCGAAAACCCCGTTCGTCCAAACACAACCCCAGCCGACCTCGAGCGAGCGTGTAGACCTCGAGCGGGTCAAATTCGTCTGGACGTACCGGGACGAAGTCTCTCACCTTGTCGCACACTGCACACGGTCACGCCCTGCCCCGTTTGTCCTGACGCGGGTCGGCTGCTCGAGGCGCTTTGCATCCCGCTTGCGCTCGATGTCCACGACGCAAAGCAATTGGCAATGCACCCTTGCCCGTAGCAGGCGGAACGAGGCAATGGGGCTTCGAGCCAATGAGATCCGCTCGTCCGGCTCGAACCAGCGCTTCTCGGGCTTCGTCGTGATGGGCCGGGTCCCAATAAAGCAAGAGCGCTTTTTGCAGTCGTTTTTCGTAAAGATCCTTGGCCGTATAAACGTTTTTCTTGGTAAATGGATCGATGCCAGTGTGATACATGCACGTGGCCATCGACATGGGCGTCGGAATGAAATCTTGCACTTGCCTTGGGCGCATTCCGCGTTTTTTGAGCCATAGCGCCAAATCGACCATGTCGGCGAGCGTCGAGCCGGGATGGCCGGAAATGAAATACGGCACGAGGTATTGATCTTTGCCCAGGTCGTCGCTCGCGCACTTGAACTGCTCGGCAAAACGTTCATAGCTGCCCACGGCAGGCTTTTTCATGCGATCGAGCACTTCCTTCTTGGAATGCTCGGGCGCTACGGATAGCTGCCCTCCGACGTGCCATTTTGCCAGCTCACGCACGAATTCCGGTGAACGCTCCGCCAAGTCGTATCGAATTCCGGATGCAATGAGCACTTTGTTGACGCCGTCTTCTTCGCGCACGGCGCGCATGAGCTTCAAAAGTGGCTGATGGTCGACGTTCAAGTTTTCGCAGACTTCGGGATGAACGCAGGAAAGACGGCGACATCGGCGTTCAATTTCGTCATCCTTGCACGTCATCATGTACATGTTGGCCGTCGGGCCACCAAGATCCGTAATGGTACCTCGAAAATCATCCATTCGACGCAAGGCGCGGATTTCACGTAAGACACTTTCCGCTGATCGAGATTGAATGACCCGCCCCTCGTGCTCCGTAATCGAGCAAAATGTGCAGCCACCAAAACAACCTCGCATGGTGACGATGGAATGCTTCACGGTTTCGAATGCGGGAATCGCTTCGGTGTAGGAAAAATGAGGCTCGCGCACGAACGGCAAGTCGTAGAGCTGGTCCATGTCGGAGGTTTCGAGCGGCAGCGCGGGCGGATTGAAATACGCGGCGGCGTCTCCATGGGGCTGAATCAGCGGACGAGCATTGCCGGGATTGGTTTCATATTGAAACTTGCGGCTCATCTCCGCAAATGCGGACTTGTCTTGTAAAACCTCCTCGTAACTCGGAAGCACGACGGGTTTCCCATCCCCCACGTACCTGGATGGCTCGATGTCCTCCCATTCGCCTTTGCGAAGAATGTACGACGTACCGCGCACATCGCGTATCGAGCGGATGTCTTCACCTTTGGCGAGCCTTTGCGCCACTTCCCATACGGGGCGTTCGCCCATGCCAAAAATGAGCAAATCGGCTTTGGAATCGAAAAGAACGCCACGACGAACCTGGTCGGACCAATAATCGTAATGAGCAATCCGGCGCAAAGACGCTTCGATGCCGCCGAGAATGATGGGAACTCCGGGGAACGCTCGGCGGCAGAGGTTTCCGTACACAATCGTGGCGCGATTCGGCCGAAGACCCGTTCGGCCTCCAGGGGAATATTGATCCTGACTGCGCACCTTTTTCTGGGCAGTCAATTTGTTGAGCATGCTGTCCATGTTGCCGGCAGTAATCCCGACGAAGAGACGCGGCACACCCATGCGCAAGAGGTCGTCCGTCGTTTGATGGTTCGGCTGTGAAATGATTCCGACGCGGAGCCCTCGGCCTTCCAGAAAGCGCCCGATGAGCGCCGCGCCAAACGCTGGATGATCGACGTAGGCATCACCGTTGACGATGAGCACATCGAGCTCGGTCCATCCTCGCGCCTCCATTTCGGCACGCGTCGTCGGCAAAAACCGACGAAGATCCCACCCCGATGCCTGCGCGCTTTTTCGAGCTCGTACGAGATTCACGACGACGTCGACACTAGCAATTTTTACTAGGTAGGCCCGTCAAATACGGGTTCGAACCGTTCAGTTCGAATGCAGGCCAAGATTCGAACGATCGCTTCGCGCGTAGAACGCGTCCCCCATAGCCCCCGATCTTGCGTTATTCCAAACTGAACGGTGCTCAAGGTCTTGCAGGCGGGGCGCATTTCAGCCAAACATCGTGCTCTTGAAAAAGCGTGGCATCGTGGCTCGGCACTTGATGTGTGACAGTCGAGCCAGAGCGCCGCGGTGAACGTCAAAAACTCGCCTTCGCCGGGCGATCGCGATAATCCAGGACCAACATGAACCACTCGCGCATCCTCACCGCCCTCTGTGCCGCCGTCATGCCCTTCGCCTTGGCGTTTGCCGTCCAAGGTTGCGAGAAGAAGGAAGATGAAGCGCCGCCGCAACCGACGGCTGCGCCAACGCCGACGCCGGCCCCTTCGGCTGCACCACCGGTCCAATTGCAAACCGAAGAAGATGCAGGCTCCGACGCTGCTGACGACGCGGACGCATCGGATGCCGCACCGAAAGCAACGGGCGGAGGCGATCCGACGGGCGTTCGCAAGTGCTGCGCAGCGCTTCGCCAAAACGCCAACTCCGCTCCGCTCGATCAGAAGGGCTCGTACCTGAGCGCTGCTGCGATGTGCGACGGCCTCGTGAATTCACCGCAAGGGCGCCAGGCTCTGTCGGCCATCCGCGGCGTTCTTCGTGGCGCCAACATGCCCTCGGCCTGCCAGTGAAACTTCACCACCACGCACAGAGCACGTCGGTTCGTCCGCGAACATGCGTGCGTGCGTGGATCGCATCGTCTTTCTTGGCGACTGCCATCGTCGCGACGGCGACGAATTCCTTTGCACTCGAACCAGTTCCTCCGCCCGGCGGCGAAAAAATCAAGACCGGTTTTGCGCTGATGGCCGGTGGCGCCATCGTCACCGGCGTTGGCGTCGCGATCTACGTCGCGAACGAGAACTCGGGGAAGTCGTCGTGCGTCCCCTGCGCGCAGTCATCGTGGGTCTTGCCTGCGGTGCTCATGGGCATCGGCGGCGCAATGTTCGCCACGGGCGGGACGGTCTTCACGATTGGTCTCGTACAGCGCTCGCGAGCTACGGCGCCATCGGCAACGCTGATGGTCGGACCGCTGAGCGTATCGGCACGCCTCTCGTTCTAAACTCCAAACCCTTGCACGAAGGTTTCATCAGGCGTCGCAATGCGCAGCGATCTGACGAATCCCTCATCCGCCGTGCACCCATATCAGGGTGCCGCCTTCTAGATTCACCGCTCCGTGCCATTCGGGGGGCACGACGGGGTCTGTCCAGTCAAACAGCCACTTGGCATCCTGTGGTGCGAGGTTGACGCAGCCATGGCTCCGCGCCTTGCCGAAGTCGTCGTGCCAATACGCGCCGTGCAGGGCGTAACCTTCGTGAAAGTACTGGATGTAGGGGACGTCGCGCAGATCGAAGCTGTCCGATCCTTCTTCGCCGTCCATGGTGCCCGAGACGTGTTTGGCGTGAACGAAGAAGGTGCCGCGAATCGTCGCCGTGGACTTGCTCGGGTCGCTCATTTCACCGCGTCCCGTCGAAACGATCGTCGCGAACACGGGGCGCGTGCCTTCGTACGCGACGAGAAATTGTTTGCGTATGGAGACGTCAATCCATTTTTTACCGCTCTTGGCGTAGCCGTGTTGGTCTTGACGAACCTCGGCGATTTTCATCGCATCGCCGGGGAGCCAATAGCCGTCGACGGTCTCCCACAAACCATGGTTTCCGCCGCTTTTTTTGCCGGTGAGCACGACGCCGGATCGGAACGGAATTTTGCCGTCTTTGCGCATGCGTCCGGTGTCTCCGGGCACGAGCTTCGCGACGTCGTGACGTATGACGATGGCGGGGATGCCGGGTTTGTCTTTGTCGACGACGGCTCCGTGAAGGGTGCTGATCTTGGCGGGTTTGGTGCGATCGAGCGCGATGAGATCGAGCTCGGTGGTGAGGCCGAAGGTGCGGTTTGTCCACTTGAACGCCGTGATGAGCCCAAACGCAGATGCTTCCTTCGCTCGCCCGGCGTGAACGCTGTAATGCAGGGCTTTTGCAGCTCCGTACGGTTTGGGCAAGTCGTTGCCTTCGGCGAGAAACGGCGGCACCTCGTCGATGGAAACATCGGGAACGCGGGCAATGCGTCCCATGACATTGCCTTCGGTTCGACGTTGATCGGCTTCGGTGGGCAAACGGAAGTAGAGGTGCGGCGGGGGCGAACGTGACATCACGTAGCTGTAGGGCAACGTGGCGTTGCGCTCGGGGCCGCGGAGCGCTGCTTGCACGACGTGATGATTGACGTCCAGCGTCGCGCCTTTGCCGACGCAGACGTAGCCGCGCGGAGCGATGCGATACCAGCCGCCTTCGCAACCTTTCGTGCCTGCTGAGGCTTCTGCGCGATCGACGACGGCACCTGCGCGCAGGTAACCGAGCTTCGTGGATCTGTCGCTCGGCGCGACGTAGATCCACGTGCGCATGGCGATGCTGGCGATCTTCGCGCCGTGACCAGGTTCGTCGTCTGGGGCCTTGCGTTCGACCGGAGCTTCGGATGCAGCGGCCTGTGGCGCTGGGAGCTCGAGCTTGGGGACGACGGGCGCACGATCGACGGCTCGGCCAGGAGGGTCTTCGACGTTGCCGCAAGCGGCGAGTGCGAGCGGTACGGAGAGACGAACGGCGCGAGCGAGAGGTGACATCGGGCGAGCTGCGGAGCGATTGCAGCACGGACAAGATCACGCAGCGGCGGGCTGGGTCAAGTTCGCGGGGGCGATTGGAAAGACGAACCAGGATGAGTTTGCTGGAATGGCGTCAGTTGCACATGCCGGCGCCGTCGCAGGTGGACGGGTCGGCGCAATCGTCGTAGGGGTCGGTGTTGACGAGGATCGGGCCGCATATTCCGTCGACGCCGCCGACATCTTGATCTGCGGCCAAGCAGCTTCGGCAGGTGCCGCTGCACGCTTCGTCGCAGCAAACGCCATCGGTGCAGAAGCCGCTCGAGCATTCGTTCATCCCGGCACACGTTGCGCCTTCGCTCAATTGCTCGACGCACACGCCCGCGTCACAGAAGTAGCCCGTGGCGCAATCCGTATCGGCTGCGCACATCGCAAGGCATGCGTCCATGCCGCAGATGTAGGGCGAGCATTCGACGGTGCCGTTGTCGATGCAGGTGCCGCTGCCGTCACAGACATCGAGATTGCTTTGAACGCCCATCGAGCACGTTGCAGGCGAGCATTCCGTGCCGAGGACGTAAAGCTCGCATGCGCCGGCGCCATCGCAGAAGCCGCTGGTACCGCACGTGGCTGCACCTTGATCGGCGCATTCGTTGTCGGGATCGAATCCTGCGGTGATGGGGCCGCAAACGCCGTCGGCTCCAGAGCCTTTCTTGGCCATCGAGCACGCTTGACAGTCGCCCGTGCAGGTCGTGTCACAACAGACGTCGTCGACGCAGCTACCGCTGATGCATTCGGTGCCGGCGCCGCAAGCCTGACCATCGGCCGACTTGCAATTGCCATTGCCGTCGCACGATTGCGCTACGCCGGAGCACGTCATGGTGGCATTGGTATCGTCGTCTCCGACGGGAACGTTGGAACAGGTTCCAACGAATCCCGTCACATTGCAGGCATTGCACGTGCCCATGCAAGCGGTGTCGCAGCAGACGCCGTCGACGCAATTGCCGCTCGTGCATTGCTCCGTCGCGGTGCACATCGCGCCATTGGCGAGCATGCCGACGCAGGTGCCGCCGGCACAGAAGAAGCCGGCCACGCAATCGCTGTTCATGGTGCAAAACGTTTTGCACGTCGTAGCGTCGCAAATGTACGGGGAACAATCGGTGCTGCCGCCATCGGCGCACATGCCCGTGCCATTGCACATGTCTGCATTTTGCTGCGTGGATCCTACGCAGGACACAGCCGCACATTCCGTCGCGGTGTCGTAGAAGGCGCACGTTCCGCCTGCGGCGCAAACGCCCGTGGTGCCGCATGTCGTGGGCGATTGCGCGGCGCAATCGTCGTCGGGATCCGAGCCTGCGATGACGGGTGCACACATTCCCTTTGGTTGTCCCGTGAGGTCATTCGAGCACGCGCTGCAGATGCCATCGCAAAGCGAGTCGCAACAATTGCCGTCGACGCAGAAGCCGCTCAAGCATTCGGCGCCGGCCATGCAGGTTTCACCGTTGATCACTTTGCATACGCCCATTCCGTCGCACGCTTGGTTTGCCCCGGAACAGGTGTCGGCATCGTTTTGGCTTGCCGTCACGTTCGAGCACGTTCCTTGGAAGCCGGCGAGCCCGCATGATTTGCAGGTATCCGTACAAGCCGTGTTGCAGCACACGCCGTCGACGCAGAAATTGCTCGAGCATTGATTGTCGCTCGCGCAGACGACCCCGTTGGTTTTCTTCGGTGCGCAGACCACTCCGGCGCAATAATGGGTCGACACGCAATCGGCATCGCCCGTGCATGACGTCTTGCATGCCGTCGCGCCGCAATTGTACGGCGAGCAATTGGTGGTCCCGTTGTCGACGCAGGTGCCCGTGCCGTCGCACGTATCGGTATTTTGCTGGGTCGTACCGGTGCACGATTCTGCGCCGCACGTGGTGCCGGACGAATAGAGCGCACAGGTGCCCGAGCCGCTGCAGAAGCCTGTCGTACCGCACGTCGCTGCGGCTTGCGTGGCGCATTCGTTGTTGGGATCGGTGCCGGCATCGATGGGACCGCACGTGCCGTTGCTGCCTTGTCCCTTGATTGCCGCGGTGCACGCTTCGCAAATACCCGTGCAAGCCGAGTTGCAACAGACGTTGTCGACGCAGAATCCGCTCAAGCATTCGGCGCCGGTCGCGCAGGTTTCACCATTGGCATCTTTACACGCGCCCAACCCGTCGCAAGATTGGTTTGTCCCGGCACACGTATCGGCATCGTCTTGGTTTGCAGGCACGTTGCTGCACGTGCCAGCCATACCGCTCACGCTGCATGATTTACACGTATCGGTGCACGCGCTATCGCAGCAGACTCCGTCGACGCAGAAGTTGCTCAAGCATTGGGAGGCACTGGCGCACGTTTCACCGTTGACTTTCTTGCACACGCCGTTGCCATCACAGGATTGGTTCGTCCCCGAGCACGTACCCGTATCGTCCTGATTGGCGGGCACGTTCGAGCACGTTCCTTGCGAGCCGGTGAGTCCACACGATTTGCAGGTATCGGCGCACGCGGTATCGCAGCAGAAGCCGTCGATGCAGAAGTTCGACAAGCATTGTGAATTCATCGTGCAGGCAATGCCCTGGTCGAGCTCGCAAGCGCTGGCACCATTGCAGGCGCCGTCCATGCATTCATTGTCGGGATCGGTATTCGTGATGATCGGGCCGCACGTACCGTCCGCTCCCTGGCCCTTCACGATGTTCGAGCAAGCTTGGCACGTGCCGGTGCACGCGGTGTTGCAACAAACGCCGTCGACGCAGAAGTTGCTGAGGCACTGTGAACCGACGGAGCACGCGCTGCCGAGGTCGAGCTTGCATGCTGCGCTGCCATTGCACGATCCATTGGCGCATTCGCTCTGCGGGTCGGTCCCAATGGCGATGTTGCCACAGACGCCATCGCTGCCGCCCCCCTGGAGCGCCGCCGTGCACGCCTGACATATGCCGGAACAAGCGCTATCGCAGCAAACGTTGTCGACGCAGAATCCGGAGAGACACTGCGCATTGACGGTGCAAGGTTCGGCATTCACGCTCTTGCATGTGCCCATTCCGTCGCAGGATTGGTTTGCCCCAGTGCACGAGGGTACACCATTGGCGTCGTCCTGACCGGATGCGACATTCGAGCAAATGCCGATGGCGCCCGCGATATTGCAGGACTTGCACGTGCCGCTGCAAGCAACGTCACAGCAAACGCCGTCGTAGCAATGGCCGCTGAGGCATTCGCTACCGGCGGTGCAAGCGCTGCCGTCCTTGGTCTTGCAGACGCCGGACATATCGCAGGCTTTCGTTCCGGTGCAGACATTGGCCGGAACGTTGTCTTCACCCGATGTGATGGGCGTGCAAATGCCGATGCTGCCCATCAGGTTGCAAGCGCGGCATGCCGTGGTGCATGCGCTGGCGCAGCATATGCCGTCGATGCAGAAGCCGCTTACGCATTCGGATCCGCCCGCGCACCCTTGAGCATCGTCTTTTTTGCACGAGGCTGCGCCGTCGCACGAGTTCGGCCCGGTACAGCCAAAGTCTTCGGTGCCTTTGGGGACGTTGGTACACGTTCCGACGCTGCCCGGCACATTGCATGATTTACAGGTATCGCCGCACGTCGTATCGCAGCAGACGCCATCGACGCAATTGCCGTTCAGGCAGTCGGCTGCCGCCGCGCAAACTTCTCCGTCGGCCTTCTTACATGCGCCCGCGCCGTTGCACACGGTCCCGCCCGATTGATTGCAGGGGAAATTGACGCTTTCGAATGGGTTCGACGGAACGCCTTGCATACTGCAAACGTCTTGCGTGCATTGATTGCCGTCGACGGGTTTGTCCAAGCCATCGACCGACGTAATGATGTTGCCCACTCCGTCGCATTCGACGACCTTGCAATCCTGGGCCGTTTGCCCGTCGGGAAGGTCGGTGCCGGCGGGAGTGAAGTCATACCCGCAGACCTTGTTGATGCAGGTGCGCGTTTTGCAGAAATCGTCGGTACCTTCACATTGATCCGCCGTATTACAACCGACGCATTGGCCCATTCCGTCGCAATACTGATCGACACCGCAGACGAAGTTCAGGGCTTCATCCGGATTGTCGGGCACGCCTGCATTACAAACGTTCATCGTGCAGGGATTGTTGTCTTCGGGGACGTCGGTATCGAGGTTTTCGATGGCCGTTCCGCCGGTGCCGTCACATACGACGCGTTTGCAATCGCCCGTCGTTTGCGCCGTAATGGGCGTGCCTGCTTGCGTAAAGGTTTGTCCGCACATGTGATTGACGCACGTGCGCGTTTGGCAATCGTCATCCGCGGGCAAAAGCACGCAATCTGCGGGGACGTTGCATTGCACGCACGCACTCACGCCGTCGCAGACTTCAGGCTGGCCGACGACGCAGGGCGTACCAGCCGAAACGCCCGGGTTCGACGGAACGCCTTGCATGCACACGTTCTGCGTGCATGAATTCATGTCATCGGGAACGTCGACATCGTCGTCGATTGCTGTATCGACACCATTTGCACAAATCTGGAGCTTGCAATCTCCCACCGTTTGATTCGCACCAGGTGTCGGGAGCCCATCGAGCGGCGCGAAGGTGCAGGTTCCCGCACCCGCATTGCACGAATCCTCGGTGCAAGGATTCCCATCGTCGCACGGCTTGGTCGGGCTGCACTCCACGGTGCAAACGCCCATTACGCAACTGCCTGGCGACGTACCCACGGTGCACATCGAGCCTTCGGTGACCGCCGCATGAACGGGGCTTCCATTGCCGCAACTGTCGGTCGTGCACGGTTCGCCGTCGTCCTCGATATCAGCGTCGTCATTCGTTGGAACGAGCACGCCGGTAGCGCAATCGTTCCGCCTGCAGTCGCCCGCGGTCTGCTGTGCCAATGGACCATCTGGTTCATTCGTACGCGAGCACGTTCCATCAGGAAGGCAATCGTCAATCGTGCACGGGTTCTGATCGTCGCAGTTCGAATCGTCGACACAAGGTGTCGACTGCTCGGGAGGCTCGGTGCCGAATGGCTCGAATGCGCACGAAGCAATTTGCGCAGTGGCGAACGTCAAGCCAAAGACAGCGGCGAGCGCGGAGAGGAAGCGCGGACGAAAAGACATTGGAGGCTCGTTTTCCTAGGTGATGCCATCATGCCACGAGACGCCCCCGACCGTCTCACCAAAAAATCAATTTGGTGTGCGTATCACGGAGTACACATACCCGAGCCGTTGCACGCGCCGTTGGGGCACTCGTCGTTGGATTCACTGCCAGCTTTGGTGAATCCGCACGTGCCATCGGCACCTGCATTGAGCACCGAGGAACAAGACCTGCAGAGCCCATCGCAAATGTTGTTGCAGCAGAACCCATCGACACAGTAGCCACTCAAGCATTGCGATGGCATCGTGCATGGAACACTGTTGAGCGCTTTGCATACGCCAGCCCCGTCACACCGATACGGATTGTTGCAAGGCGTCGTCGCATTCGAATCCTGCTGGTCGTTGGGAATGTTCGTGCACGTGCCCACGGAGCCGGTAACGTTGCACGATTTGCATGTCTCGGTGCATGCCGCGTTGCAACAAACGCCGTCGACGCAGAAGCTGCTCAGGCATTGGCTACCATTCGCGCATCCGGCGCCATTGGGTAGATTGTTGCCGCCACCGCCGCCCGTACAAACGCCGGCACCATTGCATTCGCCAGTGGGGCATTCGTTTTGTGGATCGGTCGCATTCAGGATGAAGCCGCAGGCGCCGTTGTTTCCTCCCGTGAGCATACCCGCGCAGGCTTTGCAAGTCTGATTGCAGATGTTGTTGCAGCAGTAGTTGTCGACGCAATAGCCGCTCAAGCAGTCGCTTGCTTGGTTGCACGTAACGCTATTGAGAGCTTTGCACGCGCCCTTGCCGTCGCATCGATATGGATTGTTGCACGGCGACATGCCCGTGGGATCCACGGTATCATTCGGAACGAACGAACACACGCCGACGGCCCCCACGAGGTTGCACGATTTGCACGTTTCGCCGCACGCCGAGTCGCAGCACACCCCGTCCGCGCAGAAGCCGCTCGAGCATTCCGAATTGTTGCCGCACGGTTGCCCGTCGTCGCGCTTGCACGCGCCCATGCCATTGCACGAATTGGTTCCCGTGCAAAGCGGCGCGTCATCGGTGTTCGCGGGGACGTTGGTGCATGTCCCAAGGCTCATGGGCACATTGCACGCCATACATTCCGCGGTGCATGTGTCCGCGCAACAAACTCCGTCAATGCAGAACCCGCTGGCGCATTCGGTACCGTCCGCGCACCCGCCGCCGAGCGCATCGAGGCACGAGCCGAAGCCATTGCACACGGTTCCACCATTTTGGCTGCACATCGCATTGAGCGGCGCGAAGATGCTCGACGGCATCCCTTGCGCATTGCAGCTCTCCAGCGTGCAATCGTTGCCATCGCTGGGAGCGTCGGCTGCATTGACGACCGTAACGACATTGCCCATACCGTCGCATTGATTCGTCTTGCAATCGCCCACCGCTTGGTCGGTCGTCGCCGTGCCCTGAGGCTGATACGTAATCACGCATTGATTGCTGGCATCGCACGTGGACGTGATGCAATCGTTGGTCGGGCCGCAGTCTTCATCCGTCGTGCATCCGGTGCATTGTCCGGTTGCATTGCACGTCTTCGTGCCACCGCATTCCTTGCCCATTGCTTCGGGCGGATTCATCGGCACGCCATTGGTGCATAGATCCTGCGTGCAAAGATTGCTGTCGAAAGGCACGTCGGCATCGTCGTTTTGCACGGTCGCGCCGCCTGCGCCGTCGCATACGAGCTTTTTGCAATCCCCTGTCTTCGACGGGACTTCGGTTCCAGCCGCGACGAGCATTTCGCCGCACTTGTTATTGGTGCACGTAGGAACTTTGCAGCCATTGTTTGGCATGGGCGTCGGGCAATCCTCTGCCACCGCGCATTCCATACAAACGCCCATGTCATTGCATGCGCCGCTGCCGTCCGGATTGCAGGGTGCACCGGAATTCATGTACGTATACGAGGGCATGCCCATCGAGCAAGAGCCCTTCTTGCAGATGTCGCTAGACGGCAAATCAAAATCGTCTGGAATGGTCGTATTGACACCATTTACGCAGATTTGCTGCGAGCAATCGCCAGGAACGGGCACAAATCCAGGCGTCGGCAAGCCATCCAGGGTCGCGAACGTACACGTCCCGGTGCTCGCATTGCATGTATCCTCGGTGCAGGGCTTTCCATCATTGCAAGGTTTTTGGGGGCTGCATTCCACGGTGCACTTGCCCGCCTTGCAAAGCCCCGCAAGCTCGCCGAGTGTGCATGGCGATCCGTCGACGAGCGGCGCGTGAACGGGTTCGCCATTGGCGCAGCTATCGGTCGTGCACGATTCGAGGTCATCGGGGAGGTCGCTATCGTCATTGATTTGCGAAAGGACCCCGGCAGTACAGGTTCCTTGTCTGCAGTCGCCCGCCATTTGCTCGGGCGCAAGCCCGTCGACCGGCTTGTACTCGCATACCTTGTTCCCACCACACACGTTTTTCGTGCATTGGTCCTTGTCGTCGCAATTGACGTCGTCGGCACATGCCTCCGTGCTCGACGGCGGCTCGCTCCCATATTGATCGAGCGCGCACGATGCGGCTTGAGAGACGATTCCGGCGACGAAAAGCGTGGCAAACAGCGACGGGAGGAGCCTAGGACGGGAGAACATGGGGCGCTCGCAGTTGTTGATGTCGTTGTTGAGCTGGATGGCACCAGAATCGTTTCGCCAAACACCAAAACGATTTCAGGGTTTACACAGGTTGGCGCCTGTACAATTGTTGCTGGCGCATTCGGAATCTTCCATGCAAGGGGCGTCGATCTCTTTCAGGCACGCGCCCATACCGTTGCATGTGTTCATGCCCGTACACGCCGGATTGTCATCATCGGTATTGAGCGCAATGTTGGTGCATGTCCCCATTGCGTTGTTGCACGTTTTGCAAATGTCCGCACATTCACTATTGCAACAAACGTCATCCACGCAGAAGCCGGTTGCACATTGGCCTGCCGCGGTGCACGCCTGGCCAGCGGCTATCTTGGGAATGCACATCATCGAACTGCAATAGTGCGTGGACATGCAATCGGTATCGCTCGTGCAGGACGTTTTGCACGACGCCGTGTCGCATACATAAGGCGCGCACGAGCTCGTCGTTCCAGCGACGCACGTTCCGGAGCCATCGCATTTGGACTCGGCCGATTGCATGCCATTGGAACATGACGCGGCGGCACATTGCGTATTTGCCGCATAAATCTGACACGCACCCGCTGCGCAGAATCCGGTCTTGTCACACGAGGAGACGGGGTCCGTTGCACAATCATTGTCCGGATCGGTGTTCGTCGTTACGTCCGCGCACATCCCATCTGCGCTGCCTGTTTTCGTCATGGTACACGCCTGGCAGGGCGCACCGCATGCCGAGCTGCAACAGACTTGATCGACGCAGAAGCCACTCAAGCATTCCGAGGTGCCGCCACATGGTGCACCGGGAACTTTCTTGCAAACACCATTGCCGTCGCATTGATTCGTGCCCGTGCAAATGTTCGATGGGAAGTTGTCCTGTTGTCCGGACGCGATATTGCCACACGTGCCGACGTTGCCCGTCAAATTGCACGCCTTGCAAGCCGCGTCGCACGCAGTGTTGCAGCAAACCCCATCCGCGCAGAAGCCGCTCAAGCACGAATTGCCACCATTGCACGATTGGCCATTCTCATCGTCACAGTCGGCCCCGGTGTTGCACGAAACGGTGGGTCCAGTACACGTCCCGTCATCCGTCCCCTTGGGGACATCGGCGCACGTGCCCACGCTACCGGCCACATTGCATGCGCGACACGTGGTCGTACACGTATTGTTGCAACAAACGCCATCGACACAATTCGTGCTCACACATTCGCCGCCCGCGGCGCACGTTTTGCCGAGGGACTTCTTGCACGCGCCACTGCCATCGCACGCGTCATTGCCGTTCACGTTGCACGGCGAATTGACGCCTGTCGGCGGATTCGATGGGACGCCCTGCGCATTGCAAAGATCTTGCGTGCACTGATTGCCGTCCACGGGTACGTCGCTCTGGAGAACCGACGTGATGACATTCCCCGATCCGTCGCACTCCAGAATCTTGCAATCGCCGGCGATCTGCCCCATGGTCAAATCCGTGCCCGCCGCCGTGTACGAAAAGCCGCATTCGTTGTTGTTGCACGTCCGCGTTTTGCAGAAATCGTCGGTCCCTGCGCATTGGCTGGCCATGTTGCATCCAACGCACGTGCCCGTGGCATTACAAACCAATCCGTTGCCGCATCCCGTATTTTGCGCCTCGGGAGGATTCGACGGCGTTCCATTCGTGCAAATATCCTTGGTGCACGCATTGCCATCCACGGGAAGATCCGCATTGTCGTTGACGCTCGTCGTGCCGCCAGCGCCGTTGCAAACGACCTTCTTGCAATCGCTCGGTACCTGCTCCGTCTGGCTCGCGAGCGTTTCCTGCCCCATGTACATCGGCACGCATTTGTTCGCCACGCAATTACGCTTCGTGCACTCGTCTTCGACGATGTTCACGCAATGCACGGGTTCGGTGCATTCTACGCATGCGCCATTGCCATCGCATACGTTGGTGTCGCCAACCATGCATGGAGTCGCCGCGGCTTGCGGGGGATTGCTGGGAATTCCGTCGGTGCACACGTCGAGCGTGCAGGAATTGCCATCGACGAATACGTCGGCATCATCGTTGATGATCGTATCCATCCCATTCGAGCACAGGTGGAGCTTGCAATCACCGGCAAGCTCTGGCGCCCCCGGCGTGGGTACGCCATCGAGGCTCGTGTACACGCACTTGGCCGTGGCTGGATTGCAAAAATCGTCCGTGCACGGCAGGTCATCGTCGCATGGATTGTTCGCGTCGCAGGAAATCTCGCAAACCCCCGCCTGACACGTCCCCGTTTTCGTGCCCTGCGCGCACGTCGCTCCATCGGGAGAAACGTCATTGGTCGGCATTCCTGCCACGCAAACGTCCTCGGTGCACGGATTGCCATCATTCCGAACATCCGTCGCGTCGTCCTGCACCACCGGATTGCCGGCGACGCATGCCACGGTCTGACAATCGGACGCGATCTGCGCCGCGGCAGGTGCCGGACCATCCATTTGCGTCGTATATTCGCAAACCTTGGATTCCGCGGGACAAACGCCGGTCGTGCACGGAAGCCTATCGTTGCAATTGGCGTCGGTCGTGCAGGCTTTGCCGGTTTGCACGACGGTCGTTCCCTCCTGATCGAGCGTGCAAGACGACACCTGCGCGGCAAATACGCCGGCAAACAGCGCAACCAAGAGTCCGGTGACGATACGAGGACGCAGCATGACACTTCTCCCGCTGGGATCACTCAGCCGCAAACACCCATGAGGCACTTCGTGCCGCCCACGCAATCGTTATCCACTTTGCACATTTTACCCGCGGCGCACTTTGTTGGACACCCCCCGCCGCAATCGACGTCGGTCTCGGTGCCATTCTTGACCGTGTCCGTGCACGTCGGCGCCGAACAGAGCTTCGTCCCTGCATTGCAAACACCCGTCGTGCAATCAGCACCCGTGTTGCACGGCTTGTTCACACCGCACGTCGCACCACACACGCCGCCGCAGTCGATATCGGATTCGTCCGCGTTCTTGATGCCATCGAAGCAGCTCACGCACACCGTGTTGTCGCACGTGCCATAGAAGCAATCGGCATTGATGGTGCACACCTTGCCGTCCACGCACTTCGTGGCGCAATCGGCGCCGCAATCGATGTCGGACTCGGTGCCGTTCTTCATGCCGTCGTTGCAATCGAAGCACATGTTCATCGAGCACGAGAAGTCGCCCATGCAATTGCCCGCGGTCACACATTGCACGCATGCGGCTGCGCCATCGCAAACGCCCGTCGCACACATCGTCTCGGCCGCCGCCGGGTCATTTGCCGGTACGCCGGCAGTGCACGTATCCAACGTGCATTCATTGCCGTCGTCCGGCAAATCGGCATCGTTCGGATTCATCAACAACTGCCCGCCCGAGCATGTCGGAAGCTTGCAGTCCCCAAGCGTTTCGTCGGGCAAATCCCCATCGGGTTTGGGCATCGATTGGCAAAGCGTCGTCGCAAGATCGCAATAATGGTCGACGCACGGTTCGTCGGCAGGGCAATGCGCATCGTCAGTGCAGCCTTTGCAGATCCCATTGCCATCGCACTTGCCCACTCCAGTTGGTCCACAGGACGTATCGACGGGCGCGTTTTCGTGCAGCTCGACACCACCCGAACACGAATCAATCGTGCAGTCGTTCTTGTCGTCGTAATTGGCCGGATCGTCCACAAATGTGCACGTCATCGCGGCGGTATCACACGTATCCGTGGTGCACGAATTGTTGTCGTCGCAATCCGTATCCATCGCGCACGTGACCTTGCAAGCGCCATCGATACACGTACCCGCGACGCCCCCCACGTCGCATGCGCCCATCGAAGGAGCATGCTGCGCCTGACCATCCATGCACGTATCGGTCGTGCACGGGTTGCCATCGTCCGGAATCTCGGTGTCGTCAGCTTGATTGACAAACGTACCGTTTTGACAAACGCGCTGCTGACAATCCTTGTCGTCCGGATCTTCGATGGCTCCCGCCGTGCAGTCGCCCGGCAGAGGTTGCGGCGTGGGTTCGTCCGAACAGCCCGGAACCGGCAGAATCGCCGCGCCCAAAAGCACAAAAAGCGATGCGATCCCAAGCGAGCGAGTCGTGCTCGACGAAAAGGAAGGCGAGCGTGAAGTCATCTGTAATCTCCCAAGTAAAACTCTATGGTTCGGGCGCTCGAAGCACTGCGCTACGCTGCAGTTTCACCCATTTCGGGGCGCGCAGGCGTAAAAAAATGGCGCCCGCCACACGCACGCTCACTTGCGCTGAAATAGCGTAACCGTCCGACCCCCCGTCGCTCCAACAGCAACGAGCCCGCCTTTCGCCGTCATCGCCAAAACGTGTGACCCCTCCCCCGTATCCACAGACGATTCGACCGCAAGCGGCTCGCCAGCAAGCACCACCGTCGTCGCCCCACGTCCCGTTGGCCCCCCACCAAGCGCCGCGATGACCACGCGCCGATCCGGCGTCGCAACAGCCGCCGACGGCACTCCACCCAGCGCTACCGTCGCCTGCACCTTGCGATGCCCAAGCGACACGACCGTCGCCTCTCCCGCCGCCCCAATCACGACCGCACGATCGCCCACCCAAGGAAACGCCGCAATCGGCTGAGGCCCCGACGGCGCAACGCGTCGCTCGGCTCCCACCGAAAAATCGACGACCGTTGCCGTCGCAGTGTCGAAAAGAAGCGACCTGTTCGACCCCGCACGCAACGACGCTCGCGGCTCCGTCATCGCGGTCCACACAGCGCGAGATCCACAGAACGGATCGATTGCCGGATCGCAAACGATCACGGCACCAGAATCGGCCGGTGGCCGGCCGGAAACGAGCATCACGAGCCGCTCGGCATCACCCACTCGAAGCGTTACCAACGTATGAACCGGAGGTACCGAGACAAACTCGGCGTCGATGGTCGAAAGATCCTTCGACAAACGCACGACACGGCCCCCCTGCCCCGTCGCGGCGATCACGACGTTTGGATCGCCCAATGCCGCGACATCGATCACGTCCCTCACGCCGATTCGCTTCAGAATGTCCGACTCGGCTCGCCCCGCCTGCCACGCAGCCTCGTCAATGACCACGAGCTCCGCGGGCAAACCCAGCACGGCCAAGCGCGATCCGGGCAGTGATTTCAAGGACTTGCCACGGCCCGGCAATTTCATCCGTCGCTTCTCGGCCCCCGCCTCGACGTCGTGAGCCCTGAGGGTACCGTCTTGCGCAAGCACATAGAAGAGCGACTCATCCGAAGAAAATTGAACGTCGATCGGTGGTACGTCGAGACGAACCTGGTACGTCTTGACGAACTTTCCCTCCGCAGCCGGAGGATCCACGACGTCGACCGGTGGAGACGAAGCGGGCGAAGCAACGGACGAAACGGGCATTGCCGACGCAGATGTTGCCGGCGCGGAATCGGCAATTTCGATGTTATTTGGTGGATGAGCGACGCGCGGAGAAGGCCGTCTCTGCACCATCACCGCCGCAGCCACTCCAGCCACCATACCGACGACGCATAGCCCCGCTGCAAAACACACGACCCCGATCGGACTCAATCGAAGTCGTCGTTTCGTGAGTCTCGGCGGTTGCACCCACGCCTGGCAAGACGGGCACTTGGTCGCCCCCGACCGAATCGACAACGTACCGCATGCGGGACACTTCGACTTGCTCACTCGAGCACCCATACGCGATGTGAACGCGCGGAATACGCGGTGGCGCGCCTGGCATCTCCGCCAAACGCCACGCTCGTCATTTCATCCGAAACCGGCACGCGACGCGTGGCCCCCGCAGGCAAATCCACGACAAAAAGTCCCGGCGTTGGAGCTCCGGTCGCAACGAGCACCTGTCCACCGGAGGGCGAAACCTCCATCGAAACGACGGCTCCACCAAGCTCGATACGCGTGTCCTGTTCGAGTGTTTCCGGCAGATGCAGCGCGAGCGCACGCCCAGCACGACACCCAACCACCACCATCGATGGTGTTGCCCGGACAAACGCCGGTTCGTTACATGTCTCCGCCGAGCGTGATGGTTTCGCGGGAATTGCCGCTCCGTCGAGGTCAACGCTGGCCAAACGCGCCCCCGCAAGCGCCGCGTAAACACGACCACCACGCACGGACAGGGCAACGACTGCGTCGCCCATGGCCGTACGTCGAACGATTTGCGCATTCGGCGACAAGCGAGGAGAAAACGCTGCCACGGCATCGATGCGCGTGCGCGGATCGCCCACGGCAGCAGCAGCCCACGTGCCCTCGGGATCAATCGCCACGATGCCCGGGACATCGTTTGGCAAGCGAAACCTGGCCATTTCGACGTGATACGGCGATCCGACCACGATCACACTGCGATCGAGAACCGACGGGAACACGGCAAGGTCCCCACTGGCCGCTCCTGGCAAGAACGGACCCCGCAAGTCGATGAAACGCGCGAGGCGCCCGCCTCCCGCGTCGAGCGCTGCGATCCGCGAAGCGCCGATCGCATAGAGCGCATCCTTCATACGCGCGAGCTTGCGAGCACCACCGGCGTCGCGCGTGCTCGTGACGACTGCGCCATTTTTGGGCTCGACGATATCGAGCCCCGAACGCCGTGCGATCGCGACGTGCCCACTGCCAAGCCAAAGCGCGTCTTCAGCGTCCGTAGCGACCGCGAAATCCGCGAGCACTTTGCCTTGCAGCGCCGCTGCGTCGGGCGCCGCGGATGCAGCCGCTGCAGAAGTCGGCGGGGCGGCCGAGCTCGAGGCCGACACGCTCGATTCAGGGTCGGGCGAATCCGCCGACGCGGCACTGTCGACGCTAGCCGTCTGCGCCGGTGGGGGCCGCACGGCGCGAGCACTCGATCGAGCCGAGTGCGCGCCGACGAGAAGCGGGACGATGACGAACGCCACCGCGCCTGCAACGAGAAGCGCTGATTGGCGAAGGCTGAGGCCAGGTTCGCCCATCGCAACGTTTTCGTTGCACATCAAACAGTTTGTGCTCCCAATAATCACCGGCTCGAGGCAATACGGACACGAATACGACCCAAGCGGGCGCATGCGAATTTCCGTGGCCCCTTCGAGCGCTGCGGGAAAAAGCGACGTCGCGCGAATCCAGCCGGGAACGCTGACGAGTGCAACCGCAGCCGTGATGGGAATGCGCCCCGTCATCAACCCGCGAGCGACGAACGCACCCGTAACTGGCCCCATGACGCCGTCGGCATCCTCGACAAACCACAAGAGTTTGTCGCGAGCAGCCGGATCGAGCGTGGCGAGATCGCGAGGAGGTTTTTCCGTTACGACCCCATCGGGCCGATCGGGGGCACTGGCGGCCGAAAAAAGGTCCGACAGCGGGTCCCAAGCAGTCCCGGGCAAGAACCGCTTGCACCCCTCCATGCGGAAAAGAACTTCCTTATCGTTGGTCCCCGTCTCGAACTCGCGACGAATCTGTTCCAGCCGCACGGGACCGCGGATCTTTCCGTCCTCGGATACGAAAAATTCGATTTTCTGAGCCACAAGAGCCCGCTCTGGGTGAAACCACTCTACTACGAAGCCAGGTCTCGAGGGCAACAGAGCGGCGCACTTTGCGGGCGATCACGGTCGCCCCGCCGCTCGATCAAGCAGGTTCACCGCGGGATCGTCAGGCGAGCACGTTTGACATGACCGAACGGTAGACGTGCACGTACCTACGAGCGGGCCGGTCCCAACCCAAGTCCTGACGCATCACGCGCCGTCGCAAGGCAGCCCATCGAGAGGACGTCGTTGCGGCAATCGCACGCTGAACGCCGGCGAGTAGCTGCGTGGCCGTGGGTTTGTCGTACAGAAACCCCGTGCCCGTCTCGAGCGCCGCATCGCAATCGACGATCGTGTCGATGAATCCACCCACGCGACACGCGACGGGAATGGCTCCGTACCGCTGCGCATACAGTTGCACGAGCCCCCCAGGCTCGCTGCGTGACGGAATGACGACGATGTCGGCCGCTGCAAGTAACCGATGCACGACTTGATCCGACGAATGACCAATCACCTGAAGCGATTCCGGATGCTTGGTCACGAGCGATTCGAGCTTGGTGGCGATGGTTTCGTCTGCCAAACCCGCCACCACGACCGATGCGTTGCTCTTCAGAATTTTCGGCAGCGCCGAGACGAAAATGTCGCCCCCTCGTTCGTGCGTGAATGGCCCAATCGACACGACCAAAGGCCTGGTCGGATCGACGGGTAACCCGATGTTCGCAAGAAGCGCGCTCTTGCAGATGCCCTTGTTGCTGGTGTCCTCGGCGTCGTAACGAGCAGGCAGTGCGGGATCGGTCATCGGATTGTAGACGGCGTAATCGACTCCGCTGACGATGCCGATGATCTCCTTCTGCTTCGAACGTGCAGCCAAAAGCCCTTCGAGACGATGACCGTTTGGAGGCGAAAGAATTTCCTGCGCGTACGTGACCGAGCCGGTCGTGATCGCATCGGCGGCGAGAATGCCGCCTTTCAAGAAATTCGCCTTCCCGTAAAACTCGAGCAGCTCTGGCTGGAAGTGCTCATCGCCAAGGCCGAGCACGCGGAGCACTTCACGCGGGAAAATGCCCTGACGGCCGACATCGTGAATCGTGAGCACCGACGGCGGACGACCGACGCCTTCACGCTCGCGGAGCATGTACGGGACCATCGCAGTCGGCCAATCGTGCGCGTGCACGACATCGAAAGGCGTGCCGGCCAGAGCGCGCTGCCGAACGAACTCGATGACGGCCAGGACAAACAGCGCCACCGGACGCGCGGTCGCTACGTCGGCATCGACGATGCCACCAACGTTCCACGGGCCGCTGGAAAGCCCCTCTGCATCGAAAAGGATGAGATCGACACCGGAACTGAGGCGCCCATCGAAGACCGTCACTTCAACGCGTTCGCTGCCCGACGTGACGACGAGCGGCGTCAAGCGTCGAGCGACCATCACGCCCGATGCCTCGATCGCGGGATGACGCGGCAAGGCTAGCGTGACTTTGTGCCCAAGCAGGCGAAGGGCCTTCGACAGAGACGCCACGACATCGGCCGAAGGCGATGCCTTGACCATCGGCGCGAGCTCCGAAGCGACGAAGAGGATGTCCATGCGCGGGCGGGTGTAGCACGACTCGCGGCTGCGACGTAGAGCGAGCAGCGGCGAATGAGCACGAGAACTTGCCGCCCGCACGCTGGCCAGGTGGCTCGACCGCTCCTACGATGACCGCGCATGACGCGCATCAACGCGCGAGAACTCAGCGGAACCGAAGGACCTTTCGGTCGCGGCATGACGATCTCCCGTCCGGCGGAAGTCCCGGAAGGGTCGGTCGTGTCCATCCTGCGCGTTCCACCGGAAGCCACAGGCATGCGCCTCGATCGGTTCGTCCAGTCGCAGCTCAAACGAACGAGCCGCACGCGAGCCCAGAAAATCATCGCGCATGGTGCGTACTCGCCCGATGCTCGGCGACTGAAAGGCAACGACCGCGTTCACGCCGAACAACTGGTGCTGCTCTGGCGTCCGCCGTGGGACGAAAAGGCTCCCGACGTGACGCTGAACGTGCTGTACGAGGACGAGCACCTGCTGGCCGTGGACAAACCCGCCGGCATTCCCGTGCATCCGACGGCGCGGTACCACAAAAGCACCGTGGTCAAGCTGCTCGAATACGCACGCGATGGCGAACGGCTGATGCTCTCTCACAGGCTCGATCGCGAGACGAGCGGCGTGCTACTTCTCGCGCGAACGAGCGAAGCAGATCGGCGCATCAAGGTGCAGTTCGCCCAGGGCGCGGCCGCCGTGGGCTCGAACGAAGCGCGGTCGGTGCACAAGGAGTACGTCGCGATCACGTGGGGTGCGCCCGAAGAAGATGCGTTTCGGGTCTCGCTGCCCCTGGAGCTTGATCCGACGAGCCGTTACGCCGTGAAGATGCGCGTTGCAAAGCCGGGTACGGGGCTCCCTTCGGCAACGCAGTTCCAAGTGCTTGGACGTCGAACGAATTCATCGTCGGGGCGTCCGTACGCGCTGCTTCGCTGCATCTTGGAAACAGGACGGCAGCATCAGATTCGGGTGCATCTGGCGGCGCTTGGAATGCCCGTCGTGGGGGACAAACTGTACGGGCCGGATGACGGTCTGTTCGGGCGCGGAGCCGATGGCGAATTGACCGAGGAAGACGTGGTCGTGCTGGAGCTCGGTCGGCACGCGCTGCACGCGGCGGTGCTGGAGCTGGAGCACCCGGCGGTAGCGAATCAGCGGCTGCGCATCGAAGCGCCGCTACCGAGCGACATGGCGAGCTTTTGGGAAAGCCTTGGCCTCACATCCCCCGCGGAACCTTGTCCAGGTCCACCTGCGAAAGTGCATGACGAATGAGCGCGCTGCGGTTCGCCTTGGTCAAACCACGCGCCTTGAGCGCATCGACCATCTCGTCGAGCCGCTCGATGTCATCCGTGTACATCGAGATGCAGATCACCTTGTAATGCGTCGGCCGCGGAAGCGGCGGTTTGTCCGCGACTCGACGCGGAATCGGTGAGTAAAACGCTCCCGAAAGAACGCCCTCGACCTCGTCACGATCGAGCAGCGAGCTCGCCGCCTGCGAGAAGTCACCTTCGTGATTCATGCCGATACTCCTCCCGCAACCGCAGCGACCGCACGCGCCGCACGAGGCGCAGATGCTGCCGGTGAAACTCCGTCGCGACTCTGAATGATGCGATCGACGAGCACGTTGTAGTCGTCCGCCGCTGGGCTCCCCGCCGCGTACTCGAAGATGGTTTGTCCCTGCGCGGGAGCTTCCTTCACCTTGATCGCACCACGCACCGGCGGCAAACACCGCTCCGCGAAGTGCTGCTTCAACGTGGATACGGCCTCGTGGCAAATCTTCGCACGCGCATCGAACAGCGTCGGAAGGACACCCCAAATCTGCACCGGATGATGCAGGATCGAGTTGACGTTCTTCACCGTCTTGATGACCTGACGAACCCCCACGAGCGACAAGTAATCGCACGCCACCGGCACCAGAACACTGTCCGCAAACACGAGCGCGTTCTGGTTCATGAGCGACAAACTCGGCGAGCAGTCGAGCACCACGTAGTCGTAATTCGACGCGGCTGCGCTGAGCCGATCGGACAAGACCCGATCGCGATTCTGACGGCCCGCCAAGTAAAGCTCTGCCGCCGCGAGCGTTTCGTTTGAGGGCAAAAGGTCCAGGTGTGGACGAACCGTCTTCACGGCATCCGATACACGCAAACCCATCACGAGCACGTGGTACAGCGACCGTTCGACTTGAGCGCCGAGCGATACCGCCACGTTTCCCTGCGCATCCGTGTCCACGAGCAGCACACGCTTTCCGCGTGCAGCAAGCCCCGCGGCCACCGACACCGCCGTCGTCGTCTTGCCCGTGCCTCCCTTGTGGTTGAACACCGCAAGGTATCGCGGCACGGCAGTATCTGCAGCGGGCGCCGCGGCCGTCACCGACTCCGAAGTAGCCACCTTGCTCGGTGCCGGCGTCGCCTCCCCATTCGCTCCGTTGGCCTGCTTCTTCGTCCCCATACGCGGAACGACCGGCACTGCAACAGCCGTCGATGGCGCTGCTGAACGAGTCGCCCGAGGCGCCCCAGGCTCCTTCGCTCGCGCGGACGGGGCAGGCTGCACGGGCGCAGCCTTGGGCGCAGACGCCTCCGCAGCAATTTCACCAAGACGAACCCCGCCCGCTTCACGCAAAAGCTGGCTCCGACAAGGCATCGAACACGCGTACGTTCGGCGCCCGGCCACGTACATCACCTGCGACGCGAGCTCGGGCGCAAAACGTTTCGCGCACGCATCACACGTTGCGAGGTTGTCGCCCTGATCTGCGCCCGCGACCTGGCTTTTCTCGAGGCATTTCTGCGAGCAGTAGAAGGAAAAACCGCCGTTGCGTTCCTCCATTTGATAGCGGAACTGAACGTCGAAGTCCGTTCCGCAAACGCTGCACGCCTCCCGAATCCCAGCCACCTGCATGCTCCTTGGTGTTGTCCGCGTCGCTCGACGACGCGGACGACTGAGCATCAGCACAGGTTCGAAACGAGGGCCAAGTTTTTTTCAGAAGCGGCGTTCAGTGCCGCCCCACCAGACTGGATCGGCCAGGGACCACCGCTTCGAAAAAATGCGCGACGTCATGCGCGCTCGGGGGCAAACGCAAAGGCTGCGGCGAACAGCCAAAAATAGCGAGATCAATGGCGGAAGTGACGAACGCCCGTGAAGATCATCGCAGCTCCAGCCTTGTCTACGGCCGCAATGACATCCGCGTCCTTCACACTTCCACCCGGCTGCGCGAACGCCGTCACACCCGCTTCGAGCGCAAGCTCCACGCCATCCGGGAACGGAAAAAACGCATCCGACGCAAGCACGGATCCCGCAGCATCCGCGCCCGCCTTGCGAGTCGCAATGCGTACGCTTTCGACACGCGACATCTGACCCGCTCCCACGCCCACCGTTCGGCCCGGTTTCGCCAGGACAATCGCATTCGATTTGACATGTTTACAAGCGCGCCACGCAAGATCGAGCGCTTCCAGTTCTTCCGGTGAAACACTTCGCTTGGAAACGACGCGACCCGCCGCAACTTCACCATGCGCCGTCGCATCGCGCGATTGCACGACGACCCCGCCGCTGATCCGCTTGAACACACGCTCGGGAAGATCCGCACCAAGCATCACGCCCGTCGCTAGGAGACGCAGGTTTTTCTTGGTACGCAGCACCGCGAGCGCTTCATCGCTGAACGATGGAGCCACGACGCACTCGAGAAACGTTTCCACGAGAATGTCCGCCGTGCGCTTATCAACCGCACGGTTCAGCGCGACGATGCCACCAAACGCGCTCGTCGCATCCGCGTCACGCGCAAGTCGGTACGCCGCTGCAAGCTCGTCCGAAACGGCCACACCCGCCGGATTCGCGTGCTTCACGACGACGGCCGCCGGCTTGTCGAACTCGCGCACACATTCGAGCGCCGCGTCGACGTCGACGAGATTGTTGAAGGACAGCTCCTTGCCACCTGCACCAAGCGATTCGGCAAAACCAAGCGCCCCCGGGACGACTTCACGTTCCCGGTAAAACGCACCCGTTTGATGCGGGTTCTCGCCATATCGCAAACCGTACGCGCGATCGTACGCAAGCGTCAGGTAACGCGGATACGCGTCACGTGCAGGAGGAGCCGATGCCTCCGCATCACTTGGATCGCCAAGCGACGACAGATACGCCGCAACCGCTCCATCGTACGCGGCGGTGTGAGCAAACGCCTTGGCCGCAAGCTTGCGCCGCGACGCTGCAGACACGTCACCGGATGCCGAAATCTCCGCAGAAAGGGCATCATAATCGCTTGGATCACAAACGACCGCCACACGCGTGTGGTTTTTCGCGGCCGCTCGAATCATCGACGGCCCGCCAATGTCGATCTGCTCGATCACCTCGGCCAAGAGCGCTTCCGGCCGACTCGCCGTCGCGACGAACGGATAAAGGTTCACCACGACGAGGTCGATGGGCGTGCCTCCAAGCCGCTCGAGGTCGAGCGCATCGACGTCACCACGCATCAGGATCCCTCCATGCACGCGCGGATGAAGCGTCTTGACGCGACCGCCCATCACCTCGGGCGAACCCGTGTACGCCTCGATGCTCGTCACATCGATGCCCGCATCGACGAGCGCTTTCAGCGTGCCTCCCGTGGAAAGCAGCTTCACCCCGCGCTGCGCAAGCAGACGCGCGAATGGCAACAGACCAGTCTTGTCGTAGACCGAGAGAAGGGCTTGTCGAATCATGACGGCGAGCGACTAGCGCGGCCGCGAGACAATGGCCAGTGGGAGATGACGAGGTAGAGGGGACGGACCCCGTACAAGGTCAGCTTTGGGAGCTGCTTGATTTCACGGCGCCGCGGCGGGGGCCCCGCTGTTCGAGCCCGCGAAGCGGACGAGTTCGGGGTGCCGCGGATGCCGTGAAATCAAGCCTCCCAAAGCACACCCCATGCAGATGCCAGACTCGGGCAGACTCAGGCGCCAACCGGTTGCTGCGCAGGCATGAGCGGCAATGCCGGAGACGCAGCCGGCACCACCGTGGGCGTAACGAGCTCGCCATCGCGATACTCGAGCGGCGCGTGCGGAGTGCCAAACACAGCTTCGGGATCCGGCACCACGAGCGCTTCGCGAAGCACGTCGTCGACGTGATCCACGAGCACCAGCCTGAGCGATCGCAACACGCGCCGCGGCACGTCACGCAAATCTTTGCGGTTTTCCTTCGGCATGACGACCGTCGAAATCCCACTGCGATGCGCCGCAAGCAGCTTCTCCTTGACGCCTCCAATGCCGAGCACGCGCCCGCGCAACGTGATCTCCCCTGTCATCGCCAAGTCCTGCCGCACAGGCACCCTCATGAGCGCGCTGCACACTGCCGTCACCATCGTCACGCCCGCGCTCGGCCCGTCCTTACGCACGAAGTCGGGGAAATGCACGTGCACGTCCACCTTCTGATAAGCGTCCTGGGACAAACCCAAACGCTCGAGGTGCGAACGCACGTAACTCATCGCCGCCTGAGCGCTCTCTTCCATGCCCTTTTCCAGCAAACCCGTCACCACGAGCTTGCCTTTGCCCGGCACGACGACCGCTTCCGCCGCAAGCAGATCACCACCCACACTCGTCACGGACAAACCGTTGACGAGCCCCACTTCGTCCTGCTCGGCACGCTTCCCTAGACGGAACTTTGGTACACCAAGGAATTTGGGGATGCTCTTCGCCGTGATCTCGATGGGTTTGTCTTTCCCTTCAGCCACGACTTTCCGCGCAACCTTGCGACAAACGCTGGAGATCTCCCGCTCGAGCGACCGAACACCACTTTCCTTCGTGTAGTGGTGAATGATCGTGCGCACCGCGCCTTCCATGAAGTCCATCGGCACCTCTTCCAAACCGCATTCCTTGCGCTGGCGCGGCACGAGGTACTTCAGGGCGATGTTGAGCTTCTCGAACTCCGTGTACCCCGAGAGCTGAATGATCTCCATGCGGTCCTGAAGCGGCACGGGGATCGCTCCGAGCGTGTTCGCCGTCGTGATGAACATGACGTCGGACAAGTCGTAATCGAGGTCGAGGTAGTGATCGTTGAACGTGTGGTTCTGCTCCGGATCGAGCACCTCGAGCAGCGCGGCCGCCGGATCACCTCGAAAATCGGTCGACATCTTGTCGACTTCATCCAGCAGAAATACGGGGTTGTTCGTGCCCGCTTTCTTCAGGCTCTGAATGAGCTTGCCCGGAAGCGCACCAATGTACGTGCGGCGATGTCCCCGAATCTCGGCTTCATCGCGCACACCACCGAGTGACAAGCGGACGAACTTTCGCCCCGTCGCTCGCGCAATGCTCTTGGCAAGGCTCGTTTTACCGACGCCCGGAGGACCAACGAAACAAAGCACGGGGCCCTTGAGCTTCTTCGTCAGCGCCTGAACCGCCAGGTACTCGAGGATGCGCTCTTTGATCTTTTTGAGCCCGTAATGATCTTCATCGAGGATCTTTTCAGCCTCGACGAGGTCGTGTCGTTCTTCGCTCTTTTCGTACCAAGGCAGGTCGAGAATCCAGTCGATGTAGTTGCGTACGACGGTCGCTTCGGCGCTCGTCGGATGCATCATCTTCAGCTTCTTGAGCTCTTTTTTGACCTTCGCGGTGGCCTCTTTGCTCATCCGCTTGGTCTTCAGAGCCTCTTCGATTTCCTGGATCTCGTTCTTGAACTCGTCGCGCTCGCCGCCACCCAGCTCCTTCTGGATCGCCTGCATCTGCTCGTTCAGGTAGTACTCCTTCTGCGTCTTCTCCATCTGCTTCTTGACGCGAGAACGGATCTTCTTTTCGACCTGAAGGATTTCGATCTCCGACTGCATGAGCTCGATGAGACGCTCGAGACGCGCTTTGGCGTCGGGCGTTTCGAGCAAGCTCTGGCGATCGGCGAGCTTGATGGTGGGCAAGTTGGCGATGATGGCGTCGGACAGCCGGCCCGGATCATCGATGGCTTGCACGGCCATGAGGACTTCGGGCTGCACCTTCTTGTTGAGTTTTACGTAGACCTCAAAGGTGCCCTGAACGCTGCGCATGAGCGCTTCGATTTCGACGCTCGATGCGGTCTTTTCGGGGATTTCTTCGTATTCGACCAGGAAAAACGGTTCCGATTGGACGAACCGATTGATCTTCGCGCGCCGTTTGCCCTCGATGAGCACTTTGACGGTGCCGTCGGGGAGACGGAGAAGCTGCATGATCGTGCCGACCGAACCGACGGTGAAAATGTCCTCGGCCGTGGGCTCGTTCGTCTTGGCGTTACGCTGCGCGGAGAGAAAGATCTCCTTGCCGCGATTCATGGCTTCGTCGAGCGCGGCGATGGATCGTTCGCGCCCGACGAAGAGTTGCGAGACCATGTAAGGAAAGACGATGATGTCTCGAAGCGGCAGGAGAGGTGCGATCCCAGAGTCCGGAGCGGCTTTGCCACGATCGCTGTCGTTCTTGAAGAACATCCCGACGTCTTTCTATGCTCGGATGACCGAGCACGAGAGGGTGATACGTGATTGCTCGGACGCATGGCGCCCGGCTGAGGACATTTCGCAGGCGTAACAAACGCTAGGCGAGTTCGGCTTCTTTCGCGTAGACGATGAGCGGCGCGTCGTGCTTGACGATGACGTCCTCACTGACGACCACTTCCTTCACCCCCGCGCGTGAAGGAATGTCGTACATGATGTCGAGCATGGCAGATTCGAGGATGGCGCGCAGACCTCGAGCACCACTGGCACGGTCGAGCGCCATACGAGCGACGGCCGTGAGTGCGCCCTTGGTGAACTTGAGCTTCACCCCGTCCATGTCGAGAAGCCGCTGATACTGCTTGACCAAGCTGTTTCGAGGCTTGGTGAGAATGTCGATCAGCGCGTCTTCGTTGAGCTCGTGCAGCGTCGCAATGACGGGCAATCGGCCGATGAATTCAGGAATCAGCCCAAACTTGAGCAAGTCCTCGGGTTGCACCTGCGAGAGCACGTCGCCGAGCTTGAACTCTTTCTTGGACTTGATGTCGGCACCGAATCCGAGCGTGTTCTGACCGACTCGACGCTGAATGATGTGGTCGAGCCCGACGAATGCACCGCCGCAGATGAACAGAATGTTCGTGGTGTCGATTTGCAGAAAATCCTGCTGCGGATGTTTCCTGCCGCCCTTTGGAGGCACGTTGGCCACGGTGCCTTCGATGATCTTCAAGAGAGCTTGCTGAACGCCTTCGCCCGAAACGTCACGCGTGATGCTGGGGTTGTCGCTCTTGCGGCTGATCTTGTCGATTTCGTCGATGTAAACGATGCCGCGCTGGGCCCGTTCGACGTCGTGATCAGCATTTTGCAGAAGCTGAACGATGATGTTCTCGACGTCTTCACCGACATACCCGGCCTCGGTGAGCGTCGTGGCGTCGGCAATGGCGAAGGGAACGTTGATGATTTTCGCCAGCGTTTGCGCGAGCAGTGTTTTTCCGGAGCCGGTGGGCCCGAGCAGCAAAATGTTCGACTTTTGCAGCTCGACATCGTCCGAATGCACGCGGCTGTCGATGCGCTTGTAGTGATTGTGCACCGCAACGGCGAGAATCTTCTTCGCCCGATGCTGTCCCACGACGTACTCGTCGAGGATGCTTTTGATGTCCGACGGCTTCGGAATGGGCGCCGAACCGGTATACGGTTCGTCCTTCTCCACTTCCTCCGCAATGATGTCGTTACACAGCCCGATGCACTCGTCGCAGATGTACACCGTCGGACCGGCAATGAGTTTCTTCACTTCCTTTTGCGACTTGCCGCAAAAAGAGCAGCTCAGATTGCCGTTCGAGTGTTCGTCCCGCCTTCGCTCCACTTCGGTCCTCTAACCTCTCTCGCCTCGTCGATGCACTAGCGCTGCATTTCGATCGTGGTCCCGCCCGATCGGTTCTTAACGCACGATCAAGCTTGAAATACAGCGTATTTCGAGCGCATCGCGGTGAGCGGATTCTAGTCCCCTACGTTCTCACTCGCAAGTTCACACGCTCGTTCTTGGCGCAATCACTTCGCGCGGCGGCAGGTGTCAAACTGCGCCGCACCCGAAACCGTCGGTCGACGTCGCTCGAAATCCTGCCGGATTCCTCGCTCGGTCGCCCCAGCTTTCGGGCGCTCGCGACGTTTGACATCAGCCACCTAGGTACACAACTCGACATGCGCGGATGAACGGAAGGCAATCTACTATCAAGCAGCCGTCGGCGGCTTGATGCGCTTGGGCAAAACCTCGTCAATGAGGCCGTATTCTTTGGCTTGCGGCGCGCTCAAGTAGAAGTCGCGCTCGATGTCCTTGGCGAGCTCGTCACGCTGTTTGCCCGTGGCGTCGGCAAGGATGTCGATGAGCGTTTCTTTCATCTTCTTGATTTCGCGCGCTTGAATTTCGATATCCGTCGCCTGACCTCGCGCGCCACCAAGAGGCTGGTGAATCATCATGCGCGCATGCGGCAACGCATAACGACGACCCTTGTGCCCGGCAGCCAAAAGCACCGCGCCCATCGACGCCGCTTGACCAATGCACATCGTCGACACCGGGCAGCGCACGTACTGCATCGTGTCGTACATGGCGAGGCCCGAAGTCACGATGCCACCAGGGCTGTTCACGTACACCTGGATGTCTTTGTCGGGGTCTTCGCTCTCGAGAAACAGGAACTGAGCGATGACGGCGTTGGCTACGAAATCGTCGATTTCAGTTCCAATAAAGACGATTCGATCCTTGAGCAACCGACTGAAGATGTTCCATTCGCGTTCGCCGCGATGAGTAACTTCGGTGACGGTGGGCAGGATATAGGCCTGCTCGCGGATGGTGGACAGGACAGACGCCTGCTCCCTTTCCACGAATGTCTGCTCCCGCTCGAGCAACTCCATGGCTTGCTTGCGTGTCTCGACTCGTCGGATCATCCAGGGGCTCCGGTGTGGTTTGGCAAAAAGGTGCCGCGAGGCCCTAGTCCTGATCCAGAAGGAGACCGATCGCAAGTCTTGATGCTGCCAATCCTGTGAAGAAATGCAGCGGCCGAGCGTGCATGCAGGATGCGGTCAATCACGGATGAGGTTGATGCGGATGAGGCCGTGCGGGAAGGCGTGCGAGAAAGCCGAGCAAGCGCCGGCGATCGTGCGGAATGACAATCGCGACGGATCTTGGCCGTGTGGGGGAACCGCAAGAATCAGGCGGTCTTGACGCTCGCCGCCGCCTCGATGATGTCGAGGATTTTGTCTTCGAGGATCATGCCGATGAGCATCTCTTGCTTCTTCGCATCGCGATACTCGGCCTTCACCTTGGCGACGTTCTTGCCCGTCTGCTCAGCAAGCTCGTGATAGCCACGCTCGATGTCTTCTTGCGTGACTTGAACCTTCTTGGACTTGGCGATTTCGGCCATGAGCAAGCCGGCACGAACCTTCGTTTCCGCATCGGCACGAACACGCGCACGCACGTCGGGGTTCATTTCGATGCGCTGGCCCTGACGACGGGCGGTCGCAATGAGCTCACGCTCGCTGAGCTGCGCCTGCTGCTCGACGAGCGACGAGGGCACGGGGATCGGGTTTGCCCTGCACAACTCGTAGACGAGCTGTTCTGCAACAGTGTCCGTGGCTCGCTGCGTGATCTCTTTTTCGATCTTCGCCGATAGCGCAGCACGCATGGCTTCGAGGTTGTCGTGTCCGCAGTCCTTGGCGAACTCGTCGTCGACCTCGGGGAAGTGACGCTCGCGAACTTCCTTGAGCGACACGTGGAACGTGCCCGTTTTTCCGCGGAAAAGTTCGTTGTTGTGGCGGTCGGAGAATTCGACGACGGCGTCTTTCGTTTCACCGATGTTCATGCCCGTCAGGATCGTCTCGATCTCTTTGAACACCTGACCCGAGCCGATCTCGGTCTCGACCTCTTGCTCTTTCGTTTCGCGCGCAGCGCCTTCGATGTCGAGCGTGAAGCCGATGCGCACGACGTCACCCGCTTGCGCCGCGCGTTCGGGCTCGGGAACGGAGAGCGTGGCGTGCTCGCGACGAAGCCGAGCAACTTCGGCGTCGATCATGTCCGCAGTCACCTCGGTCTTGGGCTTGGAGACTTCGAGTCCCTCCCACTTGACTTCGGCGATCTCGGGGCGCACTTCGACGCGCGCTTTGTACGAGAACGGTTCTTCGGGCCGAAGCTCGACGGGCGCAACTTCCGGCTGCGAAAGAGCCTGGACTTGTTGCGCCGCGAGGGCCTTGTTCAACGTCGCATCGACGAGCTTGCGAGCGACGTCGGCGTGAATGCTGCCCGCGTACAGATGGGCGAGCACTTGCCGCGGCGCCTTGCCGGGCCGATAGCCCCGCACGCGTGCGTTTCGTTGAAGGTTCGCATATGCCTTGTCGATCTCGGTCCGAACCTGGTTCGCAGGAATTTCGACGTTGAGCTCGACGAGAACCGGGGAAAGCTTTTCGACGGTGACTTGCATGGGCGTCCGTGTTGGGAGGCAGCCCCATGCCACGCGAAGCGCAGGGGGTCAAGCCGAGGTAGTCGGGCAGAAAAAAAAGAGCCCCGACGGAGAGGCGCCGTCGAGGCTCAGTCGGGGTTCGGCCTGATCATTCGAGGTATCCGGCGTAGTGCCGCACACCTTCTCGGAAGGCTTCTGACGATATGAAGAAGCTTCGCCCCGAACTCTGTTCGCGATGGGCCGGTCGAAACAGGCCCTTTCGCTAAAAATCACGCATGGCTGAGAACGGATCGTCGTCGTCGTCGACCACGATCTCGGCCTCGAACGACGTGTCCTCGACCATGTCCTCGAGGCTCACGTTCAGGCGGTAACTGGCGCGCACGATCTCGCGCTCGAACTCGGCAAAGCTCTGGAAACTCGTGGGCAGAGACATGGGGCGTTCCTCGTCGGTGGAAGTGAGCGCGCTGCGCAAGCGCAAAATCAGTCGCGACCTTGGGTAATTTTTCGTCCTTCGTCAGTGAACAGCGGTAGCACTCGCGCGCACGAACCAGCGGCGGGGAGCGGCGGGGCCCAGAAGGCTCGAGCAAGCACGCGTTCGGAACCCGCCGACTCGCGCGCTGGTAGAAGCGCCGCGGCGAGCGAAAACCGCGACGAAACAGCACCACGTGCCCGAGAACCACGCCCTGCCCGACCCCCCGGATGAACAACCGTCAACCTGGGGTGCGAACTTTGACTACATGTGCCCACTGAGAGCGACATGTGAGTCACTGTAAACAGCAGTGTGTGGAGGGCCAAAAAAAAGGTGCATCTCGTGCCCTCGACGGAGCGGCCTGGGTCGTGTAAGCAGCCGCTACTCGACCGAATGGCTGGGGCGCGGGGGCGTCACGAACTCCCTTTGCTCCAGCGTTGCAGCGCATCCTGCAACGGAGCTCTTTCCGCGCCTTTTGGCGCATCGGTTCCGGCACGCTTCATGGCCCGTACGCCCATCATCTATGCCGTCGCCAATCAAAAGGGCGGCGTCGGCAAGACGACAACCTCGGTCAACCTGGCCGCAAGCCTCGCTGCCGCAGAAAAGGCGACGTTGCTCGTCGACTGCGATCCGCAAGGCAACGCGTCGAGCGGCAGCGGTGTTCGACGCGCAAACGTCGAACGATCGCTCTATGACGTGCTCATCGGTCGATCGTCACTGCGTGAAAGCATCGTGTCGACGGCGGTTCCACGCCTCGACATCGTGCCCGCGACGCAAGACCTCGTCGCGGCAGAGCTCGAGCTCGTCGATGCGCCCGATCGTGCGCTGAAGCTTCGAGAAGCGCTGCATCCGCACATCGGCGGCTACGACTTCGTCATCCTCGACTGCCCCCCGAGCCTCGGGCTGCTGACGCTGAATGCGCTGACTGCGGCGCACCGAGTGCTCGTGCCGCTTCAGTGCGAATACTACGCGCTCGAAGGATTGACGTACCTGATGGCGACGATCGATCGCGTGAAAGCTGCCTACAACCCGCAGCTCGAAGTCGAGGGCATCGTGCTGACGATGTACGACGGGCGCAATTCGCTGACGCACCAAGTGGCCGACGAAGTGAAGGGTCACTTCAAGGTCTTCGACTCGATCATTCCGCGCAACGTGAAGCTCAGCGAAGCTCCCTCCCACGGCAAACCGGTGCTGCTCTACGACATCTCGTCGAAGGGCGCGCAGGGGTACTTGGGCCTCGCACGAGAGATCCTCGAAGCGAACCGGCCGAAGGGTAAGTCCGCGAGGACGCGGTCATGAGTGTGGACCCGAAAAACCAACGTCGCGCGCTGGGCCGAGGTCTGGATGCGCTTCTGCCGGCGCCCATCACGACGACGCCGAGCGGCGCATCGTACGGCGACAAGAGCGTGTTCTTTTGCCCAATCGAGCGGCTCGGTCCTCAACCTGGACAGCCGCGGCAACACTTCGACGACGAAGCGCTCGAAGAGTTGACCGCATCGATTCGCGAGCACGGGCTCATCGAACCGCTCGTCGTGCGTCGCACGCAACCGGGCACGGATCGATACGAGATCATCGCGGGCGAACGACGATGGCGCGCGGCCCAACGCGCGGGGCTCAAAGATGTGCTCGTCGTGGTCAAGGACGTCTCGCCGAAAGACGCCTTCGAACTGGCGCTCGTGGAAAACGTTCAGCGCGAAGACCTGAACCCGATCGAGCTTGCAGAAGCCTACGAGCGGCTCCTGAAAGAACACGGATACTCGCCGGAATCGCTGGCCGAACGCGTCGGAAAAAACCGATCGACGGTGGCCAACAGCCTGCGGCTTTTGAAGCTGCCTCCGCGCATTCGGTCGATGGTGATTTCGGGCGATCTCACCGAGGGACACGCACGCGCAATCCTTGGTGCTCCAAGCGATGACGCGATGTCGGACATCGCCGACAAGGCGGTACGTGGGCGGCTGCCCGTGCGCAAAGTCGAAGAACTCGTGCGGACCGCTCGAAGCCCGAAAGACGCGGCGAGCAAGGACAAGGGCAAAGACGGGGCAACGAAGTCACCTGGCATCAAGGACCTCGAAGCCCGCCTGATGCGAAAGCTCGGCACGAAAGTCGAAGTTCGTGATCGCGAAGGACGTGGTGAGCTCGTGGTCAGTTATGCGTCTCTCGACGAGCTGGACAGGATTCTCGCTGCCATCGGCGCTTAATCCGCTCACTGCCCTTGCTTGGTGCGACCGACTGGTCGCAGGATGCTGGTAGTGCCCTCTCCTTTCCGAGAGCTCGCGCTCTACTTCGCTTTCATGCTCGTGGCGTTCAGCGTCGTGCCTCAACCGCTGGCACCGGCGACGCTATTCACGGCAAAGCTGGCGCCGCCCTGGGCCGTCGCACTCGCAGCTGCCGTTGCGGCTGCCATCGCGGCGGTCGTCGATCACGTCGTCGTGCGACGAGCGTTTTCGCTGAAGCGGCTCGCGGATATCCGACAAACGCAACTCTTCCAACGAGCCGAAGGTTGGGTGAAGGTCGCACCGTTTTTGACGACGACGAGCTTCGCTGCGTTTCCGCTGCCGTTTCTCATCGTGCGCGTGCTCTTGCCGCTGAGTGGTTACCCCATGGGCAAGTACGTCGCCGCCGTCGCCATCGGACGGTTCGCGCGCATCTTCGTCATTGCGATGGTAGGTCGAGCGCTCGACATCCCGACACCGCTGCTCATCGCGATGTATGGCGTGAGCATCCTGGCGATGCTTTGTGCTGCAATCATTCGGCGGCGGCGCAAATCGGCTGCATCGGCCGCGAAGTCACCGTGATCGAGATCATTGCCCGCGTTGTAGCTCGCGCAGCTTCTTGGCTGCGAGCTTTCCGATGGGCGTGTCCTTGCCGTACTCGACGGCTTTTTGCAGCGAAAATTCCGCACTCTGCAGCTTCTGTTGCCGGCGCTGAACCACCCCACTGTAGAAGTATCCTGCGGCGAAGTCGGGCTTTAGCTTGATGGCCGCCTGAAAGTCCTCGAGCGCAGCATCTTCGTTGCCGAGCTCGTCCTTGCACCTTCCGCGGCGCACGAACCAATCGGGTTCGTCTTTCTTCAACTTGATGGCGCGGTCGAACGCCGTCACGCATTCGGCAAACGCCCCGCCATACTCGAGAATGAAGCCCACGTTGACGAATATCTTCGGGTCGTCCTTGGCCATCTCGAGGATCTTTTTCGCGTGCGGGACAGCCTTTTCGACCTGCTTCGCATCGGCGTAGACGTTGGCAAGCGCGAGCCGCAGGTCGACCGAATCGGCCTTCGCGATGGCTGATTGAAACGCCTTCGCGCTACCGGCGACATCTCCCTTTGCCGCACGCGCGTACCCGAGGTTTTGCAAGAGCCCAACATCGTCGGGTACGAGCGCCACGGCCTTCTCCAGGTGCTTGATCGCGTCATCGACCCGCGGAGGTTGCGCCGTGAGGTAGATGGCCGCGAGGTTTTGTGCGGCTGCAGCTAGCCCAGGTTTGCGTTCGAGCGCGGCCAGGTACGACTTTTCAGCGCCCGCGAGATCGTTCTCTTTCTCCAAAACGAGCCCCATGTACGCGTGAGCTTCTGCGTTTTCTGGCGTCGAGCCGATGACGCGCGCGAGCAGCACTTTGGCTTCGGCCCAATGCTCTTTGTCGATGTACGCAATCGCTCGCTGGTAGTCGGTTTTTGCCGCACCGTTTTCGATGTCGGATTCGTCGCCGAGCGGCGGATCCGCAACGAGATCCGGATCGCGCTGCTGCTGCGACGAACCTGCACACGAAGCGCACGCGACGGCCATTGCACACGCAAACGTCCAGCGATTCAGCGCTCGAAGCGACATCTTGAACATGTTCACTCACTGCCTTTCTTGCTCGAGCGCCTCGAGCACGGACGCAACGCGTTCACGCACTTCGGTCGTGCGTTTTCCTGGAGCGACCTTCTCGCCATTCGCTTCGCTAACATAGAAGACGTCGGCGACGCGCGTCCCCTCGGTGTTGATTTTCGCAACCGCAATCACGAGACCAAGGCGATACAAAGCGTCGGAGATGGCGTAAAGCAGTCCCGGCCTGTCTCGCGTCATCACTTCGATGACCGTGTGCCTCGGTGAAGCGCGATCGTCGATACCAATCTGCGTTCGAACCAGCGGCGTCGCCCGATCGGTCCTCCAAGCGCGTAGACGTCTATCCGCCAACTCCTGAGGTTCGATACGACCTGAAAGCACGGCGTCGAGATCTCTCACGAGTGACGCAAGACCTCGCGCAACTCCATCGACACCTTCCGTTCGATCGCGAACCCAGAACAGATCGACAGCTTGGACCGAGCCATCGGGCAGCACGCGAGAATTGATCTGCGCCGCATGCACTTGGAGGCGCGATGCGGTGATCGCCGCTGTGATGGACGCCAAGAGGCCAGGTTTGTCCGCGGCAATGATGCAGAGCTCGGCCGCTTGCGGATGGCGCGACGGAACGAGGGCCACGCTCGCCGAGCGGTCTCGATGCTTTCGCGCGAGCTCGGCGTGCGCAGCAATCGCAGCAGGAGCATTCGACAGCACGTACCTGTCCGGCATCGACGCGAGGTAGCCCGGGACAAACTCACGCCTGGCTTCACGCTCGTCACCCGATGCTGCCGGTAGCGCAAGCGCGGCTTCGAGCGCCGCCGCTGATGCTCGCGCCAAACGTTGCTCGTCTCCGGGATTGCCTCCAAGCGCACGAGACGCCGCATGATAAAGCTCCTCGAGCATGCTCGCTTTCCACGACGTCATCGACGTAGGACTCGTCGTCGAGAGGTCTGCAACGGTGAGCAGATACAGCTCGGTGAGCGTTTCGCGATCTTCCACGACGCGCAGAAAATCTGCAATCGTGCCCGGATCGTCGAGGTCGCGGCGCGTGGCGAGTTGGTACATGACGAGGTGCTGTCGGATGAGATGACAGGCTGCCGCGACATCGTCCGCGCCAAACCCTAGACGACGAAGGATGTCGTCGGCCATGTCGGCACCACGTTGACTGTGATCCTTGCCTCCGATGGCCTTGCCGACGTCGTGCAGGAGCGTCGCGAAAAACAGCATCGGTTTGCGCGTCGTTTCGGCTGCCAAACAACACGCGAGCGGATGCTCCGCCGTCAACTCACCGCGAACGAGCGCTGCAAGTCGATCTACCGCGGCCACCGAGTGAACGTCGACGGTGTACACGTGGTAGACGTCGTGATGCACGCGCCCGACGACGGGCAAAAATTCGGGAATCATCGCCAAAAGCAGCCCGAGGTCGTGAAGCTCGGCGACGGGACTTCCCTTCTTGAGGCGCGTTTCTTCGCAGCTCGATACGAGCGCACAGAAGAGTCGCGCAGCTTCGGGGCTTCGTCGCAATGCTTCGGAAAACACCGGGTCGGCTGCAGCTCGCGCGATCTCGTTGCGGGCCCACGGCAAAATCGGTGCGTGCCGATCCACGGCCGCAACAACCATGCGCAGTGCGACCACGGGATCACGCACGAGCAGCTCGCGTTCACTCATCGTGATGCATCCGTCGAACATGCGGACGCCACCGCCCAAGTCCTCTTCACGAGGTTTCTTGCGACCAAGGACGGGCAATGCACGCAAGAGCATCGTCTCGCGTGCGCTGGAGATGGTCCGCGCGCTTCGGTAGTACGCGCTCATCAGCTTTTCGACAGCCTCGTTGCCCTCGCCGTGACCAAGCAGCGTGGCGATCGTTTCTTGCTCGTCGAACGTCAATCGATCACTTCGACGTCCCGCGTGCGCGTGAAGCAGGTTGCGAATGCGCCACAAAAGCTCGCGCGCTGACGCCATTTCAGCCGCTTCACGCGGAAGCAGCGCTCCCACCCGCACGAGATCGTCGAGCTCGATGGCACCGAATCGAGCTTTGCCCGCCCAGCACGCGATGTCGAAATCACGCAAGCCTCCTGCCCCGTTTTTCACGTCGGGCTCGAGCAAGTACACCGAGCCACCAAACCGTGCGTGTCGCTCGCGTACTTCATCTTCGATGCGGGAAAACAGGCGCGGAATCTCGCTGTGCGCGAACAGTCCAGCGCGCGAACGTTGTTCCAATTCATTGGAAAGCAAACGATTGCCGGCGATGTGGCGATAGTCGAGCAAGCTCGTCGCCGCCTTCAGATCGGTACGAGCACTGTGGACGAGATCTTCGACCGTGCCGACCAAATGCCCCACGGGCACGCCCATGTCCCAGAGCGGATAAAAGAGCGCTTCGGCAACCACCGTCGCAGCACTCGCATCACGCGCGACGAGACGCACGTCGAGGTCGCTGCCAAGCGCCAACGCACCGCGCCCATACCCACCCACTCCACCGAGCGCGACGGCATCGAATGCATCGCGAAGGTTCGTAGGAGTTGCCCCTCCCGGGAGGCAAAGGCGCCCGGCCTGCGCTTCACGTGCGCCGTATTCGAACAGCGACTGCAATAGCCGATCGCCCAGACGAGCGTGCCTTCGGCCAAGTGAAAGTCCCGCCTCTTCGAGCACGACGGAGCGCCCAGGTGCTGGGACCAACTGTTCGAGCTCGGCGCGACCTGCGATGTAGTCGCGTCGAAGCGCCTCGAGAGCCCCCATTTCGGTCGTCATTGCCGCTGTGGTGAACCGTGCTTGCGCGCACGACGAAGTGCAGTCACGCCGTGCGCCATCCGATGGGACACGAGCCCCATGCTGCGTAGTCGCAATACCTCGCTCGCGGCAGCAATCAAGATGCCACCTTCCTCGAGCTCGTTCGCAAGTCGCGTGGCCACCTGCTCACCCGCAGGCTCGGCGAGATAGAGAAGTACGTTCTTGAAGAAAATGAGGTGGAAAGGCCCCTTCGGGACGCGCTTGACCAAGTCGCACACTTCGAATTCGACGGAGTTGCGCACGAGCATGCCGATGCGCAGGCGCCCCTGATGCTCGTCGCAGTAACGCTCGACCCACGCTGCAGGGATGTCTTCGGCGGCATCGCGTGGATAGGTCGCATCACGAGCAACGGCGATCGCCGAGGCTGAACGATCGACACCGAGCACCTTGAAGCGCCTGCGTGCCGCCGTGAGGAGCATACCGATCGTGTACGCCTCTTCTCCGCTACTGCATCCAGCCGAGAGCACGGAGAGCTGAACGTCGGGTGGGAAGAGCTTGTCGAGGTTTTCTTCCAGCGCTTTCCACTGTGAAGGGTCGCGGTAGAAGCGCGTTTCGCCGACGCGCAACGAGCCCACGATTTCTTCGACCACGCGTCGATCCTGGAGCAGTCGACTTGCAACGTCAGTGATCGATACGGCATCCTTTTTCGCCGTGAACTCGAGATAACGGCGCACTCGGTCACGCACCCATGCCGGCGTCGTGCCGCTCGAACCGACACCAAAGAGCTCTTCGGCAAGGCTCAGCGCCAGATCGACCGCACGTTCACGGTTGGGATCCGGCGGAAGTACAGATGAATGCTTAGCGCGCGCCATCTGGACCGAGCCCACCGAAAAAGTGCTCGCATGCCGCGCCTACGGAGGCTCGCACACGGCGCGTATGGAACACGAACGCACCGACCATCACTGACGCCGCTCGCCGCTCGGGCTCCATCGTTCGACGCAATGTACCACCAGGTCCAAAGTATTCGCTCCCCACATTCGTGCTCGCGTGGTCAGTACCGCCGTGAACGCCAGTCCACGCCGGGTCGTACCGAACCCCGCAACGCATGGCGGATCCTGCGTCAATCTCCGCTCGATTGCATCCAAACGGCATGCGGTAAACGCCTGGCCAAGAAATTGCTTTACACTCGTGAACCATGAGCAAGTCGACGTGTTTCTCCGTGACGACGCTCGCGTTTCTCCTGGTTGCAGGTGGAGCGTCCGCGCAAGAGCCACCGCCGTGGTTCGAACCTGCACCGCCGGATACGCCCTTACCGCCAAACATCACACCAAACCCCGACGGTACCGTTTCCGTCACGCGTACGCCCGAAGCGGGCGTCGATGTGCACGCCACGACGAGCGCAGGAACCGTTCACGGCTACGGATGCAGCCGCGTCGATGTTGATCCCAACGCTCGTTCGAATGCGCCTCACGGCCCCTGCCCTCTAGCGCACTTGCCCCCGGCTCCGCCACCACCGCCGGTGTACATGCCGCCGCCTCCGCCGCGCTTCATGTACCCGCCCCTGAAAAACCCAACGCAAGCGATGAAGCCTCGTTGGGCACCCGACCCGGCACGACGAAATGCCCTGATTGCGTCGAGCATCGTCTTCGGCCTCGGCACGATGCTCTCCGGAACGGCCTACACGGTCTCCGCGATGACGTCATCCATGTGCAACGAGTGGTCCGGAGTGATGTGCTCGGGTCCGTCGAAACCCGCGCTTTATGCCATGGGCACGTTCCTCACGATCACACCGAGCATTCCGCGGTTTGTCGTGGGCGACTACGGCAAGGCCATTCTCTACACGGCACTTCGTGGAGGATCGTTTGCCGCAGGAGCGTTTGTCGATTGGAACGATCCGACCTACCTCGTTCCCATCACGCTGTCGTTCATCGCGCCACTTACGCTGGGCATCATCGATCTGGCCACGACACCGCACCGCGAGCAGCTCGAAGCGCCAGCGGCACGAACCGCAGCGAGCGACTTCCAGCTCCTTGGCCTCGGGCCCACGGTCGCCATGGATTTCCGTGGCCAGTCGATTCCCGCGTTCGGAGCGATCGGAACATTCTGAACCCCGATCGCTCCGACAAACCGTCCGCAATCAGCCCAGAAAACCCGCCTTGCGGCCAGCTTGAATTTGCTTGCCGCCATCGACGCTCATCGCAAACAGGTCCTCGCGCGCGATGAAATACGATTCGCCCTTGGACGACCACGCTCGAACGACTCCGTTGTTGATGCGGAGCGACTCGACCTTGGCAACGGTGAGCGACACGCCGTCGTGTGCAGCGTAGAGCGTCATGAGCTGCCCTTCGGGCAACTTGATAATGCCTTCGTCGTCTCGTTTGGCGCCGATGTCGTCGAGCAGCGAGCGGAACATGTCTTCAGTCATGACGGCACATTTCCGCTCCCCAGCCCCGCGCGTCAAGCGTCGATCCACCTCGGCATTGGACAGCAGGTGTCATGCACGAAACCGCACTCCACGCCGCCCGTTTTCTGCTCGCGTGCGTGCTACGTTCGAGCGACCAATGCAGGGTGCCGCGAGCTCGAAAGTGCCGCAAATTCCGCCCGAGGATCACGTCTTCGTCGACGACGTGAAAAAGTCGTTCGGAACGACGAGCGTCTTGAAGGGCATCACGATGCACCTGCGACGCAAGGAAACCGCCGTGATCATCGGTGGTTCGGGTGCGGGCAAAACGACGCTCTTGAGGTTGCTCATTGGCCTGGAAAAACCCACGTCGGGGCACATCTGGGTCGACGGTGAAGACATCGGGCCGCTCGGCGAACGCGACATGAATCGCGTGCGCCAAAAGTTCGGCATGGTCTTTCAGTACGCCGCGCTCCTCGATTCGCTCAACATCCTCGACAACGTCGCCTTCCCTTTGCGCGAGCATCGCAAGCAGATGTCGGAGGCCGATATCCGCGACAAAGTCGTCAAGATGCTCAACATGCTCGGCCTCGAAAACAAAGAGCAGCGCATGCCGAGCGAGCTTTCGGGCGGTCAGCGCAAACGCGTGGGCCTCGCACGAGCGCTCATGCTCGAACCGAAGATCCTCATCTACGACGAACCCACGAGCGGCCTCGATCCGCAAACGAGCCGCATGGTCGACGATCTCATCGAAGAGACGCGAGACAGGTTTGGCGTGACGAGCGTCGTGATCTCGCACGACATGGCGAGCACGTTCCGCATCGCGCACCAAGCGTTCCTCGTCATTCAAGGGCAGGTCGTCGCATCTGGACCGCCGGACGAGCTTGCGTACGGAGACAACCAAGTCGCGCGCGAGTTCATCGCTGCATCGGGTGTCGCGCCGGAACGCATCTCGCGCGTCAATGGCCTGAAGCAAGGCACGCCCGAGACAAACGCCGTGCGGTATCACCCGACGAGCTAGCGGGCATCAGGCAAGCTCGAGAGCAGCTTCGTCGAGCCGCACGAAGCTCGCTCCCTTGCGCCGCAGCTCATCGACCACGGCTGACAGCGCATCGAGACGCCGCGCGAGCGGCACTCGCAATTCGGATTGATACGGCACGAGATGCTCGATGCCGTCGGATGCGTCGAGAAAGTCGATGCCGTGCAGCTCGATGTTCACGAGCGGCTCGTCCGCACACGCACGCGCAAGCACACGCGACGCGGTAGGGCCCGCAAGCGCGATGAACGTGCCTATCAGCGGAAGCCTTAGCCGCGGCGTGACTTGAATGGGCAGCTCGACGAGGGATCGTTCACCCGCGACGAACCACGGTTTGCCCGGGCGATACGGACGCGACGGCGCAACGACGACCCTCGGTGTGTCGAGCACCGATGCGCTCGTACGACCCACGAGACGCATGGCGCCCATCACGATTGCTTTGGCGCCGTAATAAAGTGGGCAAGGAAAAACGGATGAATCGTACCGAAAAGACAAACTTTCGAGCACATCGAGCACGGTGTCGTTCACGGTGTATCCGGGTGCGCGAAACCCGAACGGGCGGCGTCCTGTCGCATGGGTGATGGCAGCCTGAGCCGCGTCGATGTCGCCTCGAATGGCATCTTTCGACAAACGCGACAGGTCGTATCGATGCGAAAAGGAATGATTTTCCACGGCATGCCCGCGATCGGAGAGACCACGAAGCGCTTCGCCGTTCGCCGTGCGCTGCAAGTCCGAGCCGATCGCGAACAGCGTCGAGGCCATCCCGTGCGCGCGACAGAAGTCGTCGATGCGACGAAGCGCGATGTCGTAAACGGCATGCCGTGCTGGCGCGTCTTCGGCGAGCGGCTCGAGGCCGTGAATGTCGTGGTAGTGAGAGATGCCGTCGAGGTCGACGGATATTGCGGCGAGGCGACGGGGCACGGAACGATTCTAGAAGAGAACGGTCACGCGCCCCGCGTGCGGTTCAACCACCGGCCATCTTGGCAACTTCGGAAGCGAAGTCGGGGCCCTGGGGCTTCACGACGCCTTCGCCGCGCTCGTAACGAACGAAGCGGAGGATCTCGACTTTGCCGCCAGAAGCCTTTTCGGCTGCTTGGCGGAGCTTGTCGATCGTTTGTCCAGGAACAACGACCGACTCTTGCTCCAGAAGCGCCACCTCGGAGAACCACTTGTTGTACTTGCCCTCGATGATCTTGGGCCAGGCGCTCTCCGGCTTCGGCTTCGGATCTTCGCGGAGTTGACCTTCGAAGATTTCCTTCTGCTTGACCTTGAGCTCGTCGCTGATGTCGTCGCGGACGAGCGCGAGCGGGTTCATCGCGGCGATCTGCATCGCCGTGTCGTCGATGAACTTGATGACTTCGTCGTGGTTCTTGGTGGCTTCGCTGTCGGTCTTGACGACGAGAACGACGCCGATCTTGCCGCCAAGGTGCACGTAGGCATGAGCCGCGCCGGCCGAGCCTTCCGGTACTTCGAGGCGATCCCAGCGACGAACCGCAACCTTCTCGCCGATTTTCGCGGTGAGCTCGGTGGCAATGTCGTTCACGGTCTTGCCGCGAAGAGCAAGCGTTCCGATGTCGCTGCCGACGGGAGCGTTCTTGGCCACCGCGAGCACCTCGCCGACGAACTCGCGGAACTGATCGTTGCGCGCAGCGAAGTCGGTCTGGATGTTGACTTCGACGATCGTTGCAGAGCGCAAGTCCGACGACACGATTGCGCGAACTTCGCCCTCGGTGGCGACGGCGCCCGCGCGCTTGGCGCTCTTGGCGAGACCCTTCTTCAGGATGATCTCGACCGCCTTTTCCATGTCGCCCTCGGCTTCCACCAGGGCGGACTTGCAATCGCTCATGCCCGCTTGCGTTCGCTCGCGGAGTTCCTTGATTGCCTGCGCGTTGATGCCGGACATGGCTCTATTCCTCCAGAATGTGATTTGCTGTTCTACGTAGAAAAACCAAGACGAGAGGGCAACTCCTGCCGAGTTTTACGTGCAGAACTGCCCTCGATGTACGGGAATCAATCGAGCCGGCCTTGGGGTGTTACGTCGTGGCCGGCTCGGATGGGTCACTGCGGCTGATCGCTGCTTCCGCCACCACCGCCGCCGCGACGACCACCGCCACGACGACCACCCTGGTAAACGTTGATTTCATCGCGACGTCCGCCGCCACCGCCGCCTTGAGGCGCGCCAGCACTCGGACGCTCCTGCTCGCGCTCGGTATCCTTGCGTCGCTGCATCCCCTCGATCGCCGCGTCGGCAATGCGCGCGGTGATGAGGCGGATCGAACGGATGGCGTCATCGTTGCCGGGAATCACGAAGTCGATCTGATCCGGATCGCAGTTCGTGTCCGTGATGCCGATGACCTGGACGCCGAGCTTGCGTGCTTCGTTGACGCCGATCGCTTCCTGATGCGGGTCGATCACGAAGATCGCGGCGGGCACGGCTGCCATGCCCTTCAAGCCGCCAAGGTACTTCTCGAGGCGCTCACGCTCTTTCTCGAGACGCGACACTTCCTTCTTCAGGAGCTGTTCGTACGTCCCGTCTTCCTTCATGCGCTCGAGCGTGCGGAGGCGGTCGAGGCCCTGCTTGATCGTGCGGAAGTTCGTGAGCGTTCCACCGAGCCAGCGGTTCGTCACGAAATACATGCCGGAGCGACGAGCCTCTTCCTGGACGATGTCCTGCGCTTGGCGCTTCGTCCCGACAAACAGGATGTGGCCACCACGAGAGACGGCATCGACGACGAAGTCGTACGCTTTCTTGAAGAGACGCACGGTTTGGTCGAGGTCGACGATGTGGATGCCGTTGCGAGCGCCGTAGATGTACTGGCGCATTTTCGGATTCCAGCGCTTGGTCTGGTGACCGAAGTGCACGCCTGCATCGAGCAGCGAGCGAAGCGGGAGCGGGAACTCACCAGCAGCCGGCGGCACGAAGGCACCGGATGCGGCGGCGTTGGACATGGAGATATCAGTCATGACACGCAATCCTTTCGGTTGTTGCCTCCGCTCCCCATCTTCGGAACAACCCTTCTTGAAGCGCTGGCTTCATGAAGAGCACCGGTCCCGAAGTCCCAACGTCGTGGGCGCATGTCGGGGGAGCGTGTGGATTCCGCTTGCCCAGTACCGGGCAAACGGGGGCGCGCATCCTGCCTTGCGAAGTGCACCTTGTCAACGGAGCGCGCCGCTTTTTTCACGTGCATCCCAAGGTGCGATGCGTCCAGGCCATGCGGCATCGAAACATGCACCTCATAAACCATGCACGACGGCGGACCACCTCAACCCAGCATCGAGCGAGTTGCCACTGGCATTCGCGGCGTCGACACGATCCTCGGCGGAGGCTTCTTGGCAGGAAGCGTTCAGCTCCTGCTCGGCAGGCCCGGCAGTGGAAAAACCATCTTCGCCAATCAAGTGGCCTTTCATCACGCATCGGCCGGACACACGGCCGCGTACGTCACGCTGCTCGCCGAGTCGCATGCGCGCATGCTTTCGCACCTGGCAAGCTTCGCGTTCTTCGATCCGCAGCTCGTTTCGCGGCGAATCATCTACATGAGCGGCTACAGCGTGCTCGAACAAACCGGCCTCGACGGCCTCCTCGACCTGCTCACGCGCACGATTCGTGAACAAGGCGCGTCGCTCTTGGTCATCGACGGGCTGAGCACGGCCAAAGAGTTTGCCCCGACCACCACCGCCTTCAAACGGTTCCTCTTGCGCCTGAGTACGTCCGCAAGTTTGACCACGTGCACGATACTGCTCGTGTCGCCCATGCTTCGATCGAGCAGTTCCCAACCTGAAAACGCCACCGTCGATGGCATCGTCAGGATCGACAAACGGGCGTGCGGAGCTCGAGTGATGCGCGAAATGGTGGTCGAAAAAATGCGCGGCACCGACTACGCCCTCGGTGTGCACGCAATCGACATCGACACTCGAGGCATGCACGTCTATCCACGCATCGAGTCGCTGCCGATAAGACCGACAGTCACGGTTGCGCACAGGCGCCGCTTGGAATTTGGCATTCCGGGACTGGATGCAATGCTTGGAGGCGGAGTCCTCGAAGGCTCGACGACAGGCATCGTTGGACCCACGGGGACCGGAAAAACACTTTTGGGCTCGAGCTTTCTCGCACGTGGCCTCGAACAAGGGGAACGGGCGATCTATGCGGGACTGCGCGAGATGCCCGAGCAAGTGATCCAACAAGCTGAAGCAGTGGGGCTGCGTCTGGCCGAACCGATGGCACGAGGAATGCTCGATGTCTTGTGGTTCCCAGCCAAGGAGATTTCGATCGACGCGATAGCGTGGCGGCTGCTCGACAAAATCGAGCAGGGCGGGATAAAACGTGTCGTCATCGATGGAATTGACGGCTTTCAAGCAATGCTGGCGTATCCCGAACGTCTCCTGCGGTTTTACACGGCGCTCGTCACGCGACTCGCAGCACTCGGTGCGACGACCGTCATGACGGAAGCTTCGTGGGCTGCACCGACCGGACTGGAGACGGTTGCGAGCACGTCGGTGAACAACCTGCTCGTGCTCGACGAAGCCTCGAGTGGTCGGCACGTTCGTCGAACCATCGAGACGCTCAAGGTGCAGGCGGGACCGCACGATATGGCGCCGCGACGCATTCACATATCGAACAAGGGTTTGTCCGTCGACCGGCCATTGCGCGGTCGACTCCGCGGGGACAAACCGTGAGAACGATTCTGATCGTCGATGACGAGTTCGACATCGTGGACGTCCTTGGTGACCTACTCACGGCGGAGGGATACCAAGTCGTCACCGCTTCGAATGGTCGCGAGGGACTCATGCGTCTGCGCGATACGCAGGTGGATCTGGTGCTACTCGACTGCATGATGCCGGTGGTCGACGGGCCGGAAATGCTGCGCATGATGCGTGAAGAAGAATCGCTTCCCAAGATCCCCGTGGTCATGATGAGCGCCGCCGAAGTGCGACGGCAGGTGCAAGACCTCGGATGCAGCGCCTTTCTCAAGAAACCATTCGACCTCAACACTCTTCTCGAAACGGTGGCTCGGTTGGTCGACGACGGAAACAAGAAAAACCCTGCTTCGCAGTGACGTTGTCGCGAGCATCGACACTGCATCGTTTGCGGAGCTCTTGTCAGAACGCCCGATCGCGCGGGATGATGTCGCCGTGCGCGCTGCTTTCCGAGTGCGCCTGCCAGGGTGTTGCTCATGAGCGACCAAGAACATGAAGTTCGCGCGACGGCCTCGGACCTTCCTCCTCCTTCCGCATCGGAACGGCGCGTCGCGTTGCGACACCAGGCGTTTTTCCCAGCGGAAGTCGATGTAGGAAACGGCATCAGACGCACCGCCTTGATCCGTGACCTCAGCGTCACCGGCGTGCTCATGTTGACGCGGGCGCGCGTGAACATCGGCGACGACATCACGCTGCACCTGTACCTCACGGGTGATCCGAACAAATCGCGTGACGTCAAAGGACGTGTCGTACGCGACGAACGACGCAGCTTCGATGTGTCCGACGTGTGGCCCTATGCCGTCGCCGTACATTTTTCGGAACCGTTTCCCGAAAACGAGCTCGCGGACGTGAGAGCACTCGCGGAAAAGCAGGCACGTCTCACCGGTTCCAAGAGCGGCTGAAGCGCTCCAAATCGCCCTGCGTGCTCCTTGCTTGGGGGTCGCATGATGGCCGCTGCGCGCGTACACTCGACACGTGCAATCGACCTATCTTCACTTCTTGAAAATCGCCGTTCCGACCGCCGCGCCGCTGCTATTCGTTCTTGGTGCGTGCATCGCGAGCGCCCCGGAAGGCGTCCGGCGACAAACCGATCAAGACGACGAAGACTTGATCAATTTCGATGGTGGGTCCTTCCCGATCGACGCGACGCCCGACGTAGGCGCCACCGATCCGTATGCCGTCATCGGCGCAGACCCGGCGCACGGTCCGTTCACCGGGGGTCAACGAGTTCTCATTCGCGGCAACGGCTTTACGTCGAAAACGCGCGTATGGTTTGGCGCGGTCGAAGCGGACAGCACCACCATGGTGCCGATCGATCCGACTCGACTTCAAATCACCGTTCCCCCGGGAGACGCCGGACCCGTCACGCTCGCGGTGCAAAAAGGCGACGATGATTCGACGAGGCGCACGCTTGCAGGTGGATATGCGTACGATGCCATTTTGGCGAACCCTTCGAGCGGTCCCGTTGCAGGCGGTACGGTCATCGAAATCAATGGGCAAGGGACGAATTTCACGGGCGCTAGCATTGCCAAGATCGGCGGCAAACCCTGCTCGACGCTCACCGTCAATTCGCCAACATCACTCACGTGTACGGTGCCCAAAGGCACACCTGGCGCCAAACCTCTGTCCGTCGATCCCGGCGACGGACAAACCATCGTCGTGCTCGATGGATACACCTACGAAGACAGCACCGATGGCTTCAAAGGAGGTCTTTCGGGCGCGCCTTTGGCTGGCAATCTCAAGGTGCTCGTTTTCAATAACTTCACGGGGGATCCCGTCGTCGGTGCCTACGTCATCGTGGGAACCGACATGGCTACGGGACTCGTTTCGCAAGCCAATGCGACCGGCGTTGCCGTCTTTTCGGACCCGTCGCTCAATTCGCCACGCACCGTGACGATTGCGGGCCGGTGCCACAGCCCCATCACGTTCGTCGACGTCCCGGTCGATACGGTCACCGTGTACCTCGATCCCGTGCTCAGCCCGCTGTGCATCGCGGATGGGGATCCTCCACCGGTCGGGGGCAAACCGTCCACACCGAGCGCCATTCGCGGAGAATTGGTTTGGCAGGGTGGAAGTGAATTCAAGAAGGCAGCTTGGCTCAACATACCTGCACCTGGCCCAGGCGAACGGGAAGCCGCCTACGTGTTCCACGCCATGTCCGATCCGGCGATGAATTTCCAGCTACCAGCGGCGACATCTGCGGTTTTACCGGATTCGCCCGGAGACATCGGTTATGAATTTCAATTGACGAGTTATGCGGGAAATCGTGCCCTGTACGCTTTGGCTGGGATCGAGACGACCAATCCGGCGGCGCGCAAATTCACGGCCTATGCCATGGGCACCGTCAAAGGCGTCAGTGTCCTGCCCGGGCTCGTGACGGACGACGTGTACATCACGATGGACCGCACGCTCGACCAAGCCCTCACGATGGACATCACGCCGCCTTCACCCGGTCCGAAAGGCCCCGATCGCGTGCGCGCCACGGTGTCCGTCATGCTCGGCAATGACGGGTTCGCGATTTTCCCCGCGGGTCAAAAGTCACCCCTTTTGCCGCTTTCGCAGCCCATTTCATTCGTCGGTTTGCCTGCACTCGACGGGTCGCTCGCCGGATCCGCCTATTATTCCACGGCACGCGCGGTCACGGGTTTGCAAGGTTCGGCGCCCATGTCCGTCGTGGGTCGCGTGCTGACGACGAGCACCTCGGTCAATCCCATACTCGAAGGATTCGTCGGCATTCCGCTGCTCGAAACCCCCGCAGCAGGTAGCGGTTGGGACGGGCGCCATTTGGCCGTCAAGTACGGCAGTGGTGGATCGGCCATCGACTTGTCGGTGTATGAAGTCGGCAGCGGCGATGGGCTGATTGAATGGACCATCGTCGTACCGAAAGGTGCCAACTCCATCGAAGTGCCGGATTTGTCGGTCTTTCCCTTCCCGGATGGGGGTTTGCCCTCCGGCCCTGTCACCATTGGCGTTCATGGAGCTCGCGTCGACGGTTTTTCGTACGGAAAACTCAAATATCGTGACATCCGCCCTGCGGGCATGACGGCCTACTCGCTCGACTACTTCAATTCGTTCCTATGACCACCCAACGCAAGCACCAAGGCCGCCGTCGTCTTGCGCGACGTACCGTGACCGCATTCTTCATCGTGGCGGTCGCGAGCTGCTTCGACAAATCCACACGGTGGGAAGAGGTCGATCCCAAGGCGCCTCCTCCGCCTTTGTGCGAGCTGGGTCAAAAGCGCTGCACGCAAACGGGCATCGAAGTCTGCACGGATCAAGGCTCGGGCGCCCTTGCATGGACGGTCTCTGACGATTGCGCCGCCGCCGGGCTGCTTTGCGTGCCCACCATTTTCGAATGCAAGAAGTGCATTCCCAATACGACGTCGTGCGACGGACAGGACGTCGTGAGTTGCGACGAAAGCGGCATGGTGACGACGTACGTCGACACGTGCGACGCGACCAATGGCATTGCGTGTCGCGCGGGATTCTGCACGGATCTTTGCGGGCGCGCCATCATCGAAAAAAGCAACGTCGGTTGCGAATATTGGGCCGTCGACCTCGACAATGCGATGATCGACCCTACGAGCAATGCGGCGGGGCAACAATTCGCGGTCGTCATTTCCAATCCGCACCCGGACGTGCCCGTCTCCATTCGCATCGCGCAAGACGATGGCGCGCCGGGGAGTGCCCCCGCGCCTTATGACATCGCAACCGCCGTCATCGCCCCGCTCAACCTTGCCGTTTTCAAATTGGGCCCGCGTGAAGTCGATGGTAGCCCCGAAGGCCAATTCAACACCGGCACGCATACGGCCCTGACACGCCACGCATTCCGCATTCGCGCCGACTTCCCCGTCGTTGCATACCAATTCAATCCGCTCGAAAACGTCGCGGTTTTCTCGAATGACGCATCCCTGCTCAAGCCACGAGAAGCCTTGTCATTCGGCAACGAAGGGAGCCTCATCACGTCGTATGTCGTCGTCGGTTGGCCTCAAACCATTGCCATCACCGATGATCCCGACACCAATTTCAGCTCGAATTACCCGATCAACCTTCGATCGTTCTTGACCATCGTCGGGACCGCGCCATCCACCACGGTCCGCGTGCGAACGAAAGCTCGCGTCGTGGGCGGTGGTCCCATTCCGGAAACGCCCGTCAATGGCGTCATCGAAGCAAAACTAAGCGCATTCGATGTCCTGAACCTCGAAACGGCGGACTTCAATGCAGACTTTACCGGATCGCTCATCGAAGCCGACGCGCCGATTGCCGTTTTCACGGGCGGCGAAGCGTCGGACGCGCCGCATTTCCCGAGTTTGTCCCAGCGCCGATGCTGCGCCGATCACCTCGAAGACCAGCTCGACCCCATTCGAACCGCCGGCAAGACGTTTGCCATTGCGCACAATCCGAGCCGCACGAAAATGGTGACCGCGGCCGGCGCGCTGACGGCGGAAATCCCGGAACCCGATTACGTGAGATTCGTCGCGGCATCGAAACACGGCGCCAAAATCAAGACCACATTGCCCGCCCCGGACAACCTCATCGAATTGAAATGGCTGGGCGATTTTCGCCAAGTCACGGCCTATCGCGATTTCATGGTGGATAGCACCGAACCGATCATCGTGGCCCAAGTCATGGCCAGCCAGGATGCCGTCGGCGTGAAACGCGGCATTCCCGGCGGCGACCCCAGCTTGCTCATCGTCCCACCGCTCGAACAAGCCCGCCCCGATTACGTATTTCTCACGCCGGACAAATACGCATTCGATTACATCTCCATCGTCGCACCCGCCGGTGCCGGCGTTCTGCTCGACGGCGAGCTCATCGGGCCCCACATCTGCGAATCAGCCCCCGCCGACGGCCTCACGCCCGAAGAACGCAGCGGAGAGCCGCCAACGCATTTCGTCTATCGCTGCCAGCTCAGCTTCCCCTTCATCGATGCCTTGGCCAATCCACCCGTCGTCTACCCCGGCCTGCAAAACGACGGCGTCCATAGCCTCGTCGCTACGGCGCCGATTCTCGTGACGGTGGGCGGATTCGATTCGTACGTGAGCTATTCGTACGCGGGAGGAACGGAGCTGCGTGCCATTGCGCTGCCGCAGTGAAGCGCCTCACCCCCTAGCCCGGGCTGGGGGTGAGGAGCGAAACCCAATCCATCACGGAAGAGCAAACAGCTCGCCGAGAATTTGGAGCGTTTGATCCGCCGCCGTCGTCGGCAAGAGCGCCGTATCGGCAATACCCGCCACGACCTTCGTGATGTCGTGGTCGACCGTGCCCGGCACCGACCAAACCGAAACCTTCGGCGCCGAAATGTACACCGAATACGAATGGTGCTCGGACCCCGGCCTTTCGCCAATGATGTGCAAAATCGCGCGCTTGCTCTGTTTGTCCGCGATCTGCCCAAAAAGAATCTCGCCGGCATGATATCCCGCACGCACGCGCCCCGACGTGCACACGATATGCTCCGGAGCAACCTTGTAACCAGCCGCTTCGAGCTTCGTGCGAACGTCCGACAAGTACGGCGCAAGATGATCCTGATCGGTGATCGCATACGCGTTCAAACCATCCGAAATCATGATCTGCACATTGTATGCGCCAGCCTGCTTGTCACGCAGCGTTTCGAGCGCCATGACGGCGTCGTCCTTGATCTTTTCACCCGTCGGCGGATGCAGGATGTAGTCCTCGCGATCCTTCGACCCGGTCCATACCGTCACGGCATTGGCCACCGTATTGACGAACTCCGAAGGCAATTCGGCAAAAATACTCTTCTTGCCATCTTCATAGAGGAAACGGATGTACGCATCCATCGTGGGATTGAGGTCCCATGGATTCGCGCCGTGCCCCTCGGCAATGAAGACGCCTCGCTTTTTGATGTCATCGAGGATCTGCTGCGTCGCCGCATCCGCCATGATCTCGTCGACGGTGCGCATGTCGCCTTTTGCCTTCAAATACTTGGCGTACACATACTTGACGTTGCCGAAGTATTGCGTGGGCTTTCCCATTGCATCGATCACACCGAGCGTCTGGAAAAACTGCCACATCTTGTCTTCGACTTTGTAGCCGAAGTTTTCCCGAATGCGGACGTGATCCTGGAACGCCGTCGTGAGGTACGAAAGCATCGGATCGTTCTTCGTGGGCAAAGCCATGAGATACGCCGGATTCGCCGGCATGATTTGCTCGATGCACCAATCCAAATCGTCGAGCGAAACGCTCATGTGCAGCGTCGAGCAGATGTCGAGACCAATGGGCAAACCGTGCAGTTTGCCCATGGCGATGTCCTCCAAGCAGCAGCGGACGAGCTGTTCCTTGTCGCGGAAAATCTCGGGGCCGATGAAGCCTGCCACGTCGTTCAAATGCACCCACGGCGCGACGGGATTGCCCGCCTTGGCCTGAGCTTCGCCGACAGCCTTGTGTAGCGCTCGGGCAAACCCGTACTTGCGCGCTTCGTGGACGACCATGTCGAACCCGTCACCATGCCCGTTCGTCGCGTCCGCTCCCTGCCCCGTCTCGAAGTACAAACCGTACTTGCCCGTGCGCGTCGCAGCGTGCGCCAGCATCTTTTCCGCCGTCACATCGAACGTCGCATTGGAAGGATCGGTGCTGCCCAAGCTCTGGAACCACAGCGCGGTCGAGCCGGGGAATTGCTTTTCAACCTCGGCCTGCACGTCGATATGCGCCAAACAGCAATGCGGTAGAATGTCCTGAACACCAAACGTTTCGAGCACGTCCTTCAGCGTCAATTCAATCTGATGCACGCTCGACACGAGGCTCGAAACAGGGTTGTTCCCGAGCACCACATCGCCCACGGCAAACGCCCAGCCATTGAAAACCTGCCAAAGGATGTCTTCGGGATGGTCCGTGGGAGAATTGGGCTGGATACGCGCGCCCATGTAACCCTTGGCGCCAATGTTCGTCCCAGGCAACGGATTGAATACCGTTTGTCCAATCTTGATGAGCTCGTCGTTCGTCATGAGCTTGACGATCATGCCAATGATGTCGCTCGGCAAACCCACCATCAGCGCCTTGATGTCCGCTTCGGGCTTCGTGAGCAAAAAGTCCTTGAGCGCCGCCATCGTCATCTCGCGATTCGCATCGAGAACCGCGGCGTCAGTGGCACCCATGACGAGCTTGTAGACTTCGTCGCTCACCATGGGTTTGTCCGCGAGCGCGCCGATCTTCGTATTGGCGAGGAGCGTTCGCGCATTGTCTCGCGTCGTTTGGTTGTCCGCGGAAATCCCGAGCGCGTCGTCGCCTTCCTTGTATTCGTTCGCGGCACCAATGACGGCCTTGTAGAACTCGTGATGGAACGTGCCCTTTCTGCGCTCCACGTACGCAAAAACGTCCTCGCCAGGCAGAATTTCAGGAATGCATACCTTGCCCGCAGTGCACATGATTTCGCCCCCACTACTGCTGCTACTGCTGCTGCTCGAGCTTCCCAACACGCCCCCCTTGGGACCATCACACGCGGCCATGACCGCGGATACGCCGCCCAAGAGCGATAGGACAAACGTCCGTCGACGCAAAGCAAGCGGCGCCTTCTTCGGTTCACTCACGAGCGCGAGTGCAGGACGGTCCTTCTTCATGGTTCGAGATCGAGCGGATTGCCGAGCCAGCGTCTTCATCGTGTTTGCTCCCGAGCAAGGTAACCAAAGGACGAGTTTGCCGTGACGAAGCGCCCATCACCTGCGACGTGCTCACGACGACAAACGGCGCCCTCCGCGAAGTTCACAACATCGATCGTACGAGATTGTGCACGAGCCGCGCAACGCCCACGTGAACTCGATCGTCGCCGAGCCCTCACCGCCCCCCACTCGCTCACTCGGAATCAACTCGCCACTGATTAACGTTACCAAACAAACATCGAACCGCCGTCATCAATAGGACGGGCCACGCAATACTTATTTACGTCAATGACGGATAAATGAAAATTCAGGAAAACAGGGTGGGCAGCAGGCGATTCATCTGTTCGACCTGAGCTTCGGCACGCACGCGACACGCTTCCAAACGCGCTCGCATAGGCCCTCGAGCATCCCGGGCTCCTTGGCGAAATACCGCCGCGGCGCGTTCATGCGTCAATTTCAATAGCGGCGCGAGGGTTTTCTGCTCCACGCGAAACGGCGCATCGAGGAGCACGAGGCACGCTTCAGCAGCCTCGCGCAAATCCGCCGCACCAAGTGCATCCGCAACGGGAAGCAATTCCACAAGCGAGCGCCGAAGATTGGTACGACCGTCCCTAGGAATTGAATTCGATTGCTGCATGAAAGGTGCCGAGGCATTTGCTAGCAGCGTCCAGGTCGGTCGGCCAAGAAAACTTCGCGCAAGTGATTTATTGGTTAGAAGCGAAAAAAAAACGAGCGGGGGTCACGGCATCCGTAACCCCCGCTCGCGAGCACATCGGCGTCCCCCCCGAGCCACCGAGAGCGCTCGTAATTCATATGACACATGACTCCGCAGGGCGCTCGTACTACCAGCAGGCCGCGACACCAAAATCATTTATTCGGCGGCCGACGGAATCGCACGAATCAAACGGATGCCGCCCGAGACGAAGATTCATGGTCGTCGGACGTAACCGGCTCGTCATCGGACGCCGTATCGCCCGCCGATAACGGTTCGAACACAGCGGGAGCGTGCGGAACGTCGACGCGAGCCGATGCCGCAAACATGATTGCCGCCACCATCGCCGCCGCACCGGCCAAGAGCGTCGCCGCGTAACCCCAGGTCATCGACAAGAGCGTTCCGAGCAGCATCGCGATGGCTGCCATGACGCCCGCCTGCGCGATGGCATTTGCACTCGCGCGCACGCCCCAGGTCGATGCGGTACGAACGGCAAGCCCGAGACCTGCGCCCAGACCAGCTCCGACGAGGGCGATGATCAGGGTCGGAATGCCGATGCGCGCCAAGAGCGGCAGATCCACGACGACGGAAAGAATGGCATCGAGCCCCATCATGAGCGGCGCGAAGAAGAAAGTGGTCGCGAGCAACCACCTTTGAAGCCCCGCACGAAGATCGTCCTCGTCGAATCTTCGAGCAAAACCGGCACCCAGGCCGATCGCCAAGAGAAACGCGAGCGGAAACAAAAGAACTGCGGCATCCGGGCGACCGACAATCGGAGTCATGCGGCCCACGAATGCGTGACCAAAGAGAACGATCGATGCTGCAATCAAGCCGAGCGTCATCGAGCTTCGCGTCACGGGAATGCGCGACTGATAACCCCAAAACCGCGACGGCAACGCGAGCGATACGAAGAGGGCCAAGAGGCCCACGATGGCAGCCATCGCCGCACCAGCCGCAAGCACGAGGAGCGTGCGGTGACGTTCGACCATGCCCCGAACATCGCGCAACGTGGCGACGACGCGGCCCTGTGGCACCGCGTGAAACCAGAATGGACGGTCTTCGGTCGGGGGACGTAAATCGGAGGTTTGTCCAATCGGCAATCCGGCCGGATTCAGGCCCGACATGAGCGCTCGGCGCGCTTCGTCCTTGACAGCATCGGGCGAAAGGATTTCGGCAAACCTGTGCCGCCGGCAATGGGTTCGCAATGTCGAAAGTTCGTCCGATTGCAATGGAGTGCGCTTGACGAGGACCGTCGACAATTTTTCCCGCGAGCAGCCGAACATATGCGCCCCAGGCGCGCGCGAGCCCTGCGCACGAAGCGCATGGGCCACGAGAGCAATGACGCGATCCACCTCGGCGTCGGGACGCATGATGGTGAGCGTGCCTTCGGGGACGAGGGCTGCCAGCGTGTCCTGCACGAAGTCCGTGGTGAACACGGCATTGGGGATGGCCGCGAGAGAGCCGGACGGCGAGGCTGCTTGCGTGTCGTAATAGCCGACGAAGATGCGCTGGAAGGTTGCCTTGTTGTGGCGAACGT